>JBDKTF010000150.1:0-3764 GCA_039680295.1 Anaerolineaceae bacterium | reverse complement strand
TGGGAACTGCGCAAGAGCGGTCAGGACCTGATGATCTTCAACCAGTTCGAAGAGTTCGGTAACTATCTGTGGCACTACACCGTTACCGGTCACGCCATGGAAGAAGTCCTCAAACACGTCATGGGTCCCAAGGACAATTTCCGCGGTCTCACCTCTGCCACCGGTTCCGCTGGCACCATCGCCTCTGGCGATTATCTGAAACAGGTCTTCCCCGGCAGCAAGATTGCCGCCAGCGAAGCACTGCAGTGCCCGACCCTGTTGGAAAACGGCTTCGGCGCGCACCGCATCGAAGGTATTGGTGACAAGCACGTGCCGTGGATTCACAACACCAAGAACACTGACCTGGTCGTAGCGGTTGATGACGAATCCGTTGTGCGTGTTTCCCGCCTGTTCAACGAACCTGTGGGTCGCAAATACCTGGCGAAGATGGGCGTTCCTGAGGCGATCGTTTCTCAGCTCGACCTGCTCGGCTTCTCCGGCATTTCCAACGTCCTCACTGCCATCAAGATGGCGAAGTACTATGAGATGGGCGAAAATGACGTCGTCATCACCGTTCTGACCGACTCGATGGACCTCTATCGCTCCCGCATCGTTGAAATGCGCAATGAGATGGGCGAATACAAAGACACCGACGCCGCCGCCGATATGGCTCGCTACCTGTACGGTCAGGATACTGCCAATATGCTCGAACTGCGCTACGAAGATCGCCGCCGTGTTCACAACCTCAAGTACTACACCTGGGTGGAACAGCAGGGCAAGACCTATGCAGAAATCAACGAACAATGGCAGAGTGCCGATTACTGGACCGATATTCAGAAGCAGGTTCCCGAAATCGATGCACTCATCAATGAATTCAACGATCGCGTGGGTCTGCTCAAGTAACTCTAATCCGATCGAGAATCCTTGTTTGAATTCCGTAGGGGCGCGATTACCGCGCCCCTACGAACATTAATGTATATGTGAAGCGCATTCTGGTGTAAACTTAAGCAAGGTTCGCCAGAGGACGCATGATCGAGACTTTACCATCCACTGCCCTGGTTCTGGTGGCAATATTGCCCAGCCCGCGTGATCTGGAGATCGCGCGGCTGCTCGGTTGGTATCGCATTCCGCTGCGTACCGCACCCAAAGTGGTGGATGTGGATTACCTGGCGTTTTACCAGACATCGGCGTTTGGCATTGAAGAACGCTGGCAGGTGCATTACACTGCAGCGGTTCTCGGACATGAACTGACCACGCGCGCAGAATTGTTTCGCGATGAACCCGACCACCCACGGGCGCGTGAGGAGTATTACAAACTATCGTTGGGACCGCTGAAGGCTTTGCCTCAGCCGAGCGAAGCCGGAAAATGGAAACGCCTATCGTTTCTATACACCACCGGCGAGTATTTGAATTCTGCGCAAAGCCTTCACGATCTGGTGGTGCAGGCTGAAGAGCGCGAATTGCTGTGGCAGTCGCTGCGCGAACGAGCGCTGCAGGCGGGCAGTTATCATACGGATGAGCTGCCGGATCAGGCGGTGGATCCGATGCTGGCTGCCTGGTTGGGAGCGCTGGGTCTGGATATCTCGGGGAAACTCCCCGAAGAATAAGCTGATATTATTGGAGGTTCAGGCATGGCTGTTTTGATTAAAAATGGGACCATCATCACGGCGTCTGAAACTTATTCGGCGGATTTATTGCTGGATGGCGGGAAGATCGCCCGAATTGAGCCGCACATGTCTGTCGATGGTGCGGAAGTGGTGGATGCCACCGGGAAGCTGATTTTGCCGGGCGGTGTGGATGCGCATACCCACTTTGAACTGGAAATGGCGTATGGTGTGTATTCCTCAGACGATCATTACACCGGGCACAAGGCTGCCGCGTTCGGCGGTACGACCACCGCGCTGGATTTCATCGCCCAGGATGTTCAACCGCTGGTGGATAATGTGGCGCGCTGGCACCGCAAGGCAGACGCCAAAGCCGCCATCGATTATGGCTTTCACATGAACATCACCCATTTTGACGAATCGGTGGCGAAGGATATTCCCCGATTGGTGGATGAGGGTGTGACCAGTTTGAAGGTATTTACCGCATATAATGGTCGTTTGCGCATTTCCGATGGCGATATCTTCAAGGTGCTGCGCATTGCTGCGGAAAGCGGCATGCTGGTGATGGTTCACGCTGAAAACGGCGATGTGATCGATATTCTGGTGGAAGAAGCATTGGCTGCCGGACACAAAACCCCCGAATGGCATTCGCTGACCCGCCCTGCGGGTGGGGCGGTGGAGGCGGCGCTGCGCGTGGCGATGCTCGCACAGGCGGCTGATGCGCCGATTTACCTGGTTCACATGAATACCGCCGGAGAGGCGGATCAACTGGCGTATGCCCGCGAACTGGGCATTCGCATGATGGGCGAAACCTGTCCGCAGTACCTGTTTTTTAGCATTGAAGATATGCGCAGACCCGACGGCGCGAAATGGGTATGCTCGCCACCCATGCGCACTGCCGATGACAATGCCGGATTATGGCAGGCGCTTCAGGAAGGCACGATTCAGACTGTGGCGACGGATCACTGCGCGTTTTTCTACGATGGGACCAAACCCATTCTCTATGAAGGCAAACCGGTGACGATGCCCGGAAAGGAACTTGGCAAGGACGATTTCACCCACATTCCCAACGGCTTGCCGGGGGTGGGTGACCGGCTTCCGGTGATGTGGACGGAGGGCGTGGTGAAGGGTCGCATGACCCCCAACCAGTTCGTGGCATTGATGTGCACCAACCCGGCGAAGATTTTTGGACTGTATCCGCAAAAAGGCACCATTGTTGCCGGATCTGATGCCGATGTGGTGATCTGGGACCCGGAAAAGAAAGTGCGTTACGGTGTGGAGAAGGCACAGCACCGCACAGATTATAATCTGTATGAAGGTTGGGAATTGACCGGTTATCCTGAAAAGGTTTACCTGCGCGGGAGTTTGATCGTGGATGGCGACCGCTGGCTGGGACATGCCGGCATGGGTCAATTCTTAAAACGCAAACCCTTTGCACCTGAATTATAATCAGCACCTTACGCGTGGATGAAGCACGGGTGGCTGGCGTCAGTTGAATCGGCGTCTGTCACCCGTGTAAATTGGATGGATTGTTGGTTTCATGTTGATTTATCTGCCTGCATTGATTCTCCTGGTGGCAGCGGTGGCGCTGCTCGTTTTGCATTGGACTCGCCCCAGTTTCGGTTTTAGCTGGCTGCTTGCTGTGGTCGCTGTTCAGGCAACCTGGTTTTTGCTGGTTTACCTGCGGTTCAGGCTGACGCTGCGGACGACCGTTTCGATCTGGAATCCTGAAGAGCTGTTTCCTCTGGCGCCGTCATTGATTCTGGACCGCTATTCCTGGCCTTATGCGTTTGCATTGGTGACACTGGCGGCGGCGGTGATCTACACGACCACCGCCCGCGAAAAATTTCGAGCGGATACGGTCGCCTGGGCAGGCGCGCTGGGTACCACCGGATTGGGATTGGTGGCGGTTCTGTCTGCCAACCCGGTCACCATGGTTCTGGCGTGGACCGCATTGGATCTGCTGGAACTGGGTGTTCAGCTTGTATATATACGCGATGTCGAACTGCAGCGGCGCGCGGTAACCGCATTCGCGGCGCGCGTCATCGGCAGTTTCGTGATGGTGCTCGCGATGGTGGCGAGCCGTTCGCAGGGCGAAGTGATGGGTCTGGAAAAAGTCAACCCGATTGTGGGTTTTCTGATGCTGCTCAGCGCCGGGCTGCGGTTGGGCGTTTTGCCGCT
>JBDKTF010000011.1:0-15613 GCA_039680295.1 Anaerolineaceae bacterium | reverse complement strand
TTTTAATCACTGGCGCTGCTCGCCGTATCGGTGCAATGATCGCCCGCGCCGCCGCAGAACACGGCGCCCGTGTCCTTCTTCATTACGGACATTCGGCGGCAGAAGCAAATAAGCTCGTCTCGGAAATCCGTCAGGCAGGAGGATGGGCAGAAACGACGACCACTGACCTGGCATCCTCTGATCAGCTTGGAAATTGGTTCGATGATCTGGTCGATCAATGGGGACCGATCGATGGATTGGTTAATAATGAGGCGGTTTTCGATCCGCTCGATGTGCATGCCACCAAACTACCAGACTGGCAGCGAACGCTGGATATCAATCTCACCGCGCCATTTCTGCTCAGCCAGGCATTTGAGCGCCGACTTCCCGACGCACTTGAAGGTCGGATTGTCAATCTATTGGACTGGAGAGCGCTTCGCCCACAAGGCGATCATCTCGCCTATACCATCAGCAAAGCTGGGTTGGCTGCCCTCACTCGTTCACTTGCCGTTTCGATGGCGCCGCGCATCTGCGTGAATGGTGTGGCATTGGGCGCCATCTTACCGCCCTCCAGTGGTGATTCAGATATGGATCCGCTTGCCTCTGTTCCCGCTCATCGGTGGGCTTCACCAGAAGAAGTGACGGATGCGGCACTCTTTCTTCTCGCCTGCCCCGGCTACATTACCGGAGAAATTCTCCACGTGGATGGGGGAAGACATCTGATATGATTTACTTCTGGGCTATAATCAAGCAATACTAATTAACCATTTAAAATAAATGCAGGAGAACCATGGATCAAGTCATCATTCGTGATATACGTGCCCGGGGAATCATAGGCGTCAACCCTGATGAACGGGTTAAAATCCAGGATATTCTGATCAATCTTGTTATCTTCGCGGATTTGCACAAAGCTGGCGAAACGGATGATATCAATGATTGTGTCAATTATTCAACGGTAACGAAAAAGGTCATTGCCCTGGCGGAATCTGCAAAACGGCTCACAGTGGAAGCGCTGGCAGCAGACATCGCCAAACTCATATTAAGTATGCCGCGCGTCCAAAAAGTACGCGTCCGGGTGGAAAAGCCGGGTGCTGTGACCTTCAGCAGCTCTGTAGGAGTCGAGATCGAACGTGAAAACTAAATGAGTGACTATACGCATCGTATCTACCTCAGCATAGGATCCAATATCTCACCCGTTGATAATTTTCGCCGGGCACTGCATCTATTGAATGCCTACGGAAGATTGGAGAGTATCTCCCGCGCGTGGGAAAATCCACCGATCGGCTCGCCTGGACCCTATTTTTTGAACGCTGCCGCAGTGTATGCCACAGACCTTCCTGCTGAGACATTGAAACAACAAATTCTGCGTCCCATCGAAACCATTCTGGGAAGAGTCCGGACTTCAGATCGTTATGCCGCTCGAACAATTGACCTGGATATTATCCTGGCAGATGGCATCTTACTGGATCCACACCTGTGGGATTACCATTTTCTTGCTGTACCCATGGCAGATTTATTGCCGGATTACCGCCATCCAGAAACACAAAAATCTCTGGCAGAAACTGCCATCGAAATGCGCAAGCATGTTCTGATGACCGTCTCCCCAGAGACTTTCAAAGAATTTTTAATTCAAGAAATCGAATAATCTAAAAGTGCAATGGCTCTGCACTGCGCGAAATACTATCCAGAAATTCCATACGAATAGTTGCGTCTGTATGGAATTTTCCCAGCATGGCAGTAGTCGTCATACGCGCGTCAGGTTTCTTCACGCCGCGCATCATTGAGCACAGGTGCAGGGCTTCTACTACCACCGCAACCCCTTCAGGATGCAGAAGTTCATCAATAAATTCTGCTATTTGGCGAGTCATGCGCTCTTGAACCTGCAGTCGTTTTGCAAACATATCCACCACGCGCGGAATCTTCGACAAGCCAATTACCTTGCCGTTGGGGATATAGGCGACATGGGCACGACCCATGAACGGCAGCATATGGTGTTCACATAAACTGTAAAATTCGATATCGCGAATCACCACCATCTCATCATACTTAATATTAAATAATGCGTCGTTCACTAATGCAACCGGATCTGTTCGGTAGCCCGAAAGCAGCTCCTCATAGGCGCGCGCAACGCGTTCAGGTGTGCGTTCCAATCCTTCTCGATCTGGATCTTCGCCTACTGCCAATAATAGGTTCCGAACCGCTGTCTCGATGTTGGCGGTATCCATGCCATTGTCATTAATCAGATTCGCAGCACGCGAAATCGCCGCCTTTTGTTCATCTACCATGGGCAATCCTCTCTTCATTTCGCTACTGCAGTGAGCTTGTCAGCTGCAAACTGCAAACCCAGAGCCATGCAAACTTCTTGCATGAAAATCAACGCATATGGATTATAACATAACCAATCATCACGGTCTTGTATATATGTATCAAATGATGAGGCGGCGCCTCAGCGCCGCCTCGATATTTAGCGAAAATGGATCGATATTATCCTTCAGATATCATCCAATTTCCGGTTCGATCAAGCCATAGGTATTATCACGCCTGCGGTATAAAACGTTGATGGCGTTCGTGTCCGCGTTGTAGAACACAAAAAATTCCTCATGCCCAAGCAGAATCATTTGCTCAATCGCTTCCATCTCGTTCATCGGCGCCAGATGGAAGTGCTTGCGGCGAGCAATAACCGGTGTGGGTTCCGCTTCTTCAACAACTTCAGGCTGAGGAGCAACTTCGGATGCCGGTGTGCCATCGCCGCGTCCGCGTTCATGCTTTCCCTTGTACCGTTCGATCTGGCGCTGCATCTTTTCCAGGGAAGCATCAAAAGCCGTAAAAAGATCATCTGCGCGTTCCTCGGTGCGAAGGATGTAGCCTTTACCGCGAATGGTAATCTGCGCGGATTGCCGATCTGCGGCGCTGCGCGCTGATTTCTCGAAACCGAGATCCACCCGAACTTCATCAATGGGTGCAAAAAAGCGGTCCAATTTGGATACCTTTTTCGTCACGTAATCATTAATCCGATCGGTGATATCCAGATTCTTGCCGTACAGTTCGACTTTGAGTGCCATACAATCCTCCTTCTGAAAGATAGGATATGGTATCTTGCAGGCGATGTGGCTATGATGCTGTCTGTATTTAAGTATCGTGCGCCAGAACAGCTCGCGCCAGGGATAACCCATAAACGGCTGCAGCGCCCGCCTGCTTCAGCGCAACAGCACAGGAACGGATGGTCGCGCCGGTCGTACAAACATCATCCAGCACCAGAACGCGCTTCCCCGTAACCTTCGAAGTGTCTGCTGCAAACGCACCGCTGACATTTTCCACTCGTTCATGAACGGATAATCCGACCTGCGAAATGGTTTCACGATTTCGTGATAACGCGTCAGGCGCATAAGCCAGATCGCAGTTCAATGCCAGCGGAAGCGCAAGCAGTGCAACCTGGTTATATCCACGATCTCGTTTGCGATCCTTCCCCAGAGGAACGGGAACAACCAGATCCACGTGCCAGTTCAATTGTTGAAAGTACTGTGTCAGCGGATCCGCCAGAGCCTGCCCCAAACCAATATCGTTTTTATATTTGAGCCGATGCAGTGCATTTCGAACAGGTCCCTCAAACTGCGCCCAGGAACGAAGCTGCTCAAACTCAGGTGGGTCTTCGCGACATCTTTCACATCTCTGATCGTATTGTAAAGGATTTCCACATCGGATGCAAATCCTTTGTCCCAGCAATTTCACCTGATCCTGACAGGAGGTACACCAACGTACCCCAAGACGGCTGCACCCGCCGCATACCGGCGGGAACAGCCAATCCAATGAGGTCCAAAGAAAATCGTATAACTGTTTCTGGGTTGTTTTCTTGGGTTTCTCCACGCTGTTCGCGAATGGTTAAAACATACCAAACAACAGCGAGTGCATCAGCATAAATGCTGCAGGAGCGAGCAAAACAATCATCAGAGATGGAAAGATCAAGAGAACCATCGGGAAGAGCATTTTGATTGGCGCTTTGTGCGCCGCCTCTTCAGCCAATTGGCGTCGGCGAATCCGCATCTGATCGGATTGGATGCGCAAGACCTTTGCCATGCTGACGCCCAATTGTTCGCTTTGAATCACCGCGGCGACAAAACTGGTCATCTCTGGAATTCCAATGCGATTTGACATGTCGCGGAGCGCCTCTCGGCGCACTTTACCAAGCTGAATTTCTTGAATCACACGTCCAAAAGAGAGCGAAAGTTCATTATTCCATTTTTCTGCCACTTTTGCCATGGCAGCATCAAAACCCAAACCAGCCTCAACACAAATGGTTAACAAATCCAATGCATCTGGCATTGCTTTCCGGATCTCTTTTTGTCGCTTGCCAACTTTGCTGCGCAGCCAGAGATCGGGCAGATAATAACCCAGTAATGAAAAAACCAATACAAGCAGAATCTTACGCCCGAAAGTCCATCCTGCTGAACTAACTGTGAATACCAGGAAGAGTAAACCGCCAAAAGCGACCGCTACAATTCCTTTTAGCGCCAAAAATGTGCTCGAGTCAATTCCCTTCGGATTCCCTGCCAGTTCCAGTTTTCGATCGATGGATTGCAAGGCATTTTGAGGGGTAAATTTGATCGCCAATTCACCCAATTTACGCGCCATGGGGTAGATGACGCGTTCGGCGAATGGCTGAGCCATTTCGATTTCTTCCAGATTGAACTCGTCCCCCGATGCAGAAAACTCTGCCAGGCGTTCCTGCAACGCATCTTCGTCGCTTTCAGGTTGGCGCAACCCTACCACAACCAGAGCAATTGCCCCGCCAACAACAAGTACGATAATGATGATAATACCAACCATAAGGATTATCTCCTTCCCATACCCTTATACTTCGATATCGCCGAGTTTGTTCATTGCGAAGTAACCAGCAACAATCAAGAGCCCAGCCACGCCCAATGCAATCATGCCGCATACCCGATTTTGGGGTTCGAAGTATTGCATAATATACGGTCGATCCATCACATAAAGGATTAACGCTACGATAATTGGTAAAAGCGACAGGAATCGTCCTGAATACATCACCTGCGAGGTCAACACTTTCACATCACCTTTAATTCGAACACGTTCACGGATGGTGTAAGAAATGGTGTCCAGAACTTCAGCCAGGTTACCACCAACCTCGCGTTGAACATTGATCGCCGTAATCACCAGATCCAGGTCATCGGAAGGAATACGCCGCAACAGATTGTCCATTGCCCGTTCCATCGGGATACCCAGCTGCATCTCCTGCACAACACGGCGAAACTCATCGGAAATTGGCGGAGGAAGTTCACGGCTCACAGCTTCCATCGCTTGCATGGTGGAATAACCCGCGCGCAAACCATTGACCATCAGGTTCAACATATCACCCAATTGGTCATTGAAGCGCGTCAGCCGTTTCCCCTGCTCACGATGTACGTACATTCGGGGGAGAAAAAGTCCGCCTACTGCGCCAAGCAGTGCAAAGATGATGGAACGTCCGCCAATATACCAGGCAACAAACCCGACCAGAAAAGCAGCGATCACCATCAGCGCCACAAATTCGCCGGGTTTAAACTTCATGTCCGCCCTTGCCAGGTCCCTGGCAATATTTTCACCCCACGAAGATTTCTCCACCGACCTGTTCAACCAGTCGGTAAGCAACGCAGCGCGCGCCCCGTCAGCCCCTTTTTGCGGCTTCTCCTCTTCTACATACCGGTCCAGGCGTTCTTCCACCAGAGACCGGTCGCTGGTGATGGTGACAAAGATCCCCACCCCCAACAGCAGAATGGCTATTCCACCGCCAATAATCAATAACGTCGTCAGGTCCATAAATGCACCTTTTCAACCCACAAAACTCTCCGCCGACAAAGGGCGGTTTAATAACGCCGGCGTTCTCCGACACCGAAAATCGACGGCGGAAGATGAATACCCGAAGTTTCAATCTTATCCATGAATTTCGGGCGCAAACCAGTGGGGCGCAACCGACCTACGACCCGGTTGTTTTCAAAACCGGTCTGCTCATAGACAAAGACATCGGTCATGGTAATCACATCACCTTCCATACCCGTGACTTCGGTGATATTGACCACCTTACGCGTGCCATCACGCATACGCTCCTGATGCACCACCAACTCAATTGCCGATGCAACCTGTTCGCGAATCGCTCGCACGGGCAGATCCATGCCTGCCATCATGGTCATCGTTTCGATACGAGCCAGAGTATCGCGCGGACTGTTCGAGTGCGCCGTGGTCATGGAACCATCGTGACCAGTGTTCATCGCCTGAAGCATATCCACCGCTGCTTCATCACGAATTTCACCGACGATAATCCGGTCGGGGCGCATACGCAATGCATTAACCACCAGCGCGCGAATGGTGACCTCGCCGCGACCTTCAATGTTCGGTGGGCGAGATTCGAGCGTTACCACATGTTCCTGCCGCAGTTGAAGTTCTGCCGCGTTTTCGATCGTGACGATGCGTTCATCAGTCGGGATGAACGCAGACATAATGTTGAGCAATGTCGTTTTCCCGGAACCTGTACCGCCCGAAATAACAATATTGATACGAGATTCAACGCATGCCTTCAGAAATTGAATCGCCTCTGGCGAAATGGAGCCAAATTGAACCAGTTGATCGATGGTGATGGGGTTTTTGGCAAACTTACGAATTGTCAATACTGGTCCCACAAGAGAAATGGGAGGGATCACTGCATTCACACGAGAACCATCAGGCAAACGAGCATCCACATATGGGCTGGATTCATCAATACGACGTCCGAGCGGCGCCACGATGCGGTCAATAATGCGCATCACATGTTCATTGCTCTCGAAGGTCACAGGAACACGGTGAAGTTTACCGGCGCGTTCGATATAAATATTCTTGGCGCCGTTCACCATAATTTCTGTAATGGTATCGTCTTCCAATAATGGTTGTAACGGACCAAAGCCCAGAATTTCAGCCGCGATCTGTTCAAACAGACGAGCCCGTTCTGGACGTGATAAAACAATATTTTCCTCATTAAGGATCTGTTCAAATAACTCCTGGATGGTCCGACGGACCTCATTAACCTTGGACACATCCATGGTAGGATCCAATCCTGCCAGAAGTTTGTTTTGGACGCGGGTTTTCAGGTCTTGATACGTATCCTGTTGAGGAGAAGTGCTGGGTGGCGCAACCCGACGTGCCTGCAGTGTCGAAGACCGCGGAGGTTCATTCCCTCCTGTTGTTGCATTGGTCCCCGGCTGCGGCGCCCCCTCCCCTTGTTGTAGCCGTTTGAGTAATGACATACCGTACACTCCTTCCTGATACTTTACTGCTCACACCTACCGGCGTATTGAATCTGTTGGCTCTGGTAATTCAAATTTGGAAATCCATTGATGAACCGTCTCAGCCAAAGCCAATATCGCCCGTCCCACAGGTTGTGTCTTGTTATCCAGAATGAATGGCACGCCGCGATTGATGGAATTGATCACGATCTTCTCATCGAAGGGAATGACACCTGAAATCTCTTTTCGCAGACTCTCACCAATTTTTTCAGGTGTAATCGAAATCCGTTTATCATACCGATTCATCACGAACAAAATTCTCTGACGTTGAATCTTCATCCCATCTGCCAGGGCGAGGAATGCGCGAACACTTTTTACAGATGGAATGTCTTGCGTGGTGAGCAAAATAACAATATCTGCCTGATCCAATGCTGCCAGAACAACATCCGTCAGATACGACGAGGTATCTACGATGATGTACGAATACATTTCACGCAGGTAATTTAATACTTTTCCAAACTGCTCACCCGTAACATCCTCTGCCTGTTCCGGTCGGGTTGGCGCCGCCAGCACCTTCACCCCCGACGTTGTATGTGTCACCATGACTTCCGAAATAATATCCGGATCCAATTCATCTGCGCGCGGAGCCAGATCCAGAATTGTATTCTTTCCCTGCTCGTTCAAGAAAACCGCCACATCACCAAACTGTAAATTACCGTCTACCAGAGCAGCCGGGGTGTCTTCGTTATGCAGTGCAATCGCCAGGTTTGTTGCCACAGTCGTGCAACCTGCCCCACCTTTGGGGCTGTATACCACGATAACCTTTCCATAGGTGGCAGAAAATCCACCGCGAGCCATATGCAAACTGCCCGTACCCGGCATCTGTGGCGCAGCGATGGTTGCTTTGGCTTTTTCATCCCTTGCCATTTGCCCTGCCCGATGAATTGCAGCGCTTAACTCATCCAGCATGGGTGGTTTTGTCAAAAAGTCTCGCGCGCCAGCCAGCATTGCGCGCCGCATATAGTTTGGATCACCCTGCACCGAAAGAATGACGATCTGAATGGCGGGGTTGCGTTTTCGAATGGCTTCTGTTGCAGTGATGCCATCCATATCGGGCATATTGATGTCCATCAGAACGACATCCGGATTAACCTCAACCGAGAGTTCAATCGCTTCCCGTCCCGTCCGGGCAGCTCCTACAACTTCCACATCATTTTCAAATTGAAGCAATTTCCGAATGTTTTCACGGGTTTCGGCAATATCGTCTACGATTAAGACTCTAATTTTCTCGGATCCAGGCATTGAATGTCTCCATGCTTATGATATAGATAGGGTCGCAACTTAACTGGCGTAAATTGCGACCTTTACCATCAGCTTATTGATGTGAGTGCATTGACCGCGGATGATGAAGATCTCGCGGAAGGTCCCGACTACTGCGGTTCTGAAGTGGGGCTATCATTCGGCAGCGACGGGAACGCCAGAGCATCTGTCCGCGGTTGAGTGGCGTACGGCAATTTCGCCGGTACCGGGATATTATATTGGTCCAGCAGGTATTGCAGTGTAACCGCTTCAGTCTGGATGCGTTGTTCATCCCCCGCGCCACGCAGAACCAGCGTCAGTTTTGCATCGGAGAAAATCAGATAATTAAGGGTGACCGCATCTTGAGGGGTAACCACCACGGTAATCACATCTGGAGATGTCGGCGTGGTCGCGGTTGTGTCGCCTTCCGCGGTCGTGGCTGTGGTTGTGGTCTGACCGGTTTCAGTTGTCTGCGTAGCCTGACCCGCAAGGTCGAAGTTGCCTACATGCAGGACCATGATGTCTTGCAGAAGCGTTTGGCTGACGAGGCGGGCACGCTGAACTTCAGACGGAACGACGTACACAGGCTGTCCCAAGGTTGGGTCCATTTCTGCGCGACCCAGCAAGGATCCATCTCCGCCGCCCATAATACCGCTGGTCAGGGTTGAACCCGCATCAGTTACTCCCGGAGCGGTCACAACCGCTGTACGGTTCGGCAAAATGCTCTGGAAGGAATTATCGACATCCACAAAATTGAGGGTCGAGATAATATTCACATGATCGCCAGGCTGAGGCGCATAAGAAATGCTCGAAAGCCGGTGCGGAATTGGAATGGAGATTGCGACCATACCGGCAGGAATTTCAAAAGATGCAACCGAACCGCCGGTGGCATCAACAACCATGCTGCTGGTCAAAGGTACTCGCGCATCCAGGTCGATCTTGGCACGTTTGCCGACCACTTCCTGGACATCTGTAAAGAAGGTTCCTTCGACCATCTCGCTACGCGGGTAGCTGATTGTCGAGAGCACATCCGCGGTAAGGGCGACACCACGGGAGACCGGCTGAGTGGTAATCACAATCTCAACTACATCTGATGCATCTGGAGCTTTTGCTTCCTGTCCCTGCGATAAACCACCGCGCTGCATCAGTAAAAACACCAGCACCACACCCAAAACCAATATGATTGCAAGGTATATAAAAATCCTACCCCGGCGTTTCGATCCCTGTGCCATACTCTCCTCCTTCAATATTCATTTCCAAGGATGAATAACAACTATCATACGCAATCTTTGATAATTGTCAAGCAATCCCAAGTGCCCATTACATGGTTATCTATACAAGTTTTATGCCAACTTTCAATTTATACAAAAAAACTTTCATAACAAGGAAGACCCCACCTGATCGGCAGGGTCTTCCTTTTCTGCTTCCGCCTAGCAATCAAGAGATCACTATTTGGTTAAAGAACATTAGATGTTCTTTACGATATTGCTGAAGATGTTACCAATGGCGGGTCCGAGCAGGGCGAGAATGACGATGACAACAACAGCAACCAAAACGAGAATCAATGCATATTCAACCAAACCCTGACCTTTTTCTTTCGGCGCAAATAACATGGTATTCACCTCCTTCCCTTCGCAAGATTTCCAACAAGGAATTTACAAACATTATATCAAGGCAGATTTATTTTTCAAGTCTTTCACTTTACAATCACTTAACAGCCAGATTACAGGTAAATTACACCTGCGCGCTGAACAATGCAAGGGCTGGAATTGTTTTGGTCTGTAATTCACGTTATAATGATTACGTTCGTGAGCATGTTCGTTCCACTACCTATCGATTCACGATTGTCGTCTTGTATAACATAAGGAGTTGGATATGAGTGATTTATTCGATCGCGTCACTGCCGATCAAGATATCTTTAAGAAACTATTCAGCAAAATCCCAGGATTCAGTGGATACGTTGAACGACAGAACCGGCGCTCATCCGATAAACTGCTGCGTGAAACGGTTGCCCTGCGCTTTGAATCTCTCTGGCAGCGCATATCATCCATTCAGCGAGATCTGATCAATCAGGGAGAAATTGGATCGCTGGATGAAATGGAAGCTGCGGCAATCAAACTGCGCCAATTCATCGATCGCGTTCGAACAGCTCCTTACGGCTATTCAGGATTTTTCGATGCCATAAAGATTAATGAAGAAGAGCTGGCGCAGGTATACCAGTATGATCTCAACCTCGTCACCCTGGGAGACGAAATCGAGAAAGGGATCGATAACGTGGAAGCTTCCATCGGAAGTGACGGTCTTCCCGCTGCAATTCGCAATCTGATCAAACTGGCACAACAGTCGGTGGATGCCTATGATCATCGTCACGAAGCAATGCAGGGAATTGGTCAATCAACGCCTCCCGCGCAAGCGTAATCTCATATCGCTTTATTCGGCTTTCATAAAATACGGAGAATATATCTATGGCTAGAATATTTGATGTTGTTGAATATCCCAGTGAAATGGCGGATGAGATCGTTCATCGGTTTCCTGAGACAGGGGTCGCAGACCTTCGGATGGGCTCCCAGGTAATCGTTCGTGAGTCGCAGCAGGTGGTTTTCTTCCGCGATGGTCACGCGCTCGACATCCTCGGTCCCGGACGCCACACGATCGCCACATATAACATTCCCTTGTTGATCGATCTGATCGGCAAGGCATTTAATGATCGAACCCCCTTCACCGCAGAAGTCTACTACGTTTCCATGCGCGAATTTGCTGACAGAAAATGGGGTACGCCACAACCCATCATCGTCCGCAACCCAGGCATGGGTCTCGGAGTTGCCTTGCTGCAGGGATTCGGATCCTACAGTTTTCAGGTAAAAGATCCACAACAATTCATAACGCAAATCGTTGGCGCGCAAGGTATTTACAGTACAAACGATATCGAAAACCGTTTGCGCACGATGCTGCTCTCCAAGCTCCAGGATCTTCTGGGAGAAACGGGTGCCAAACATTCTGTGGTCGAGATGATCGGACTGACGGAAGAAATTGGCGCAGGGGTTCGTGCCAAAGCGCAGGACGATTTCGCTGCAATCGGCTTGACCCTCAAGAGCTTCTACATCGGCAACCTGAAGCCCTCTGAAAAATCCGCTGAAGAACTTCGCGGTATGGGTATGCTGGATATGCAAACCTATACGCAGCTTCAGGCAGCAGACGCCATGCGCGACGCAGCGCAAAACCCGGCGGGTGGCGCTGGTCTGACCGCTGGCATTGGTGCCGGGTTGGGAATCGGCAATGTGCTTTCCCAATCCCTTCAGGGCATGACCGGTGCAGGCGCAAAACCAGCCAACGGTGAAGCAGCCACCCCATCCATGCCAGACGTGATGACCCCCTCTGAAGCCGCGGCGGTTCTACGCGTGTCAGAAGAAGATGTTCTGGCTGCCATTCAGGCAGGAGACCTCAAAGCCAAGAAAATCGGCAGCGCTTATCGCATCAGCAAACAGGCGCTCGAAGATTTTCTCAAGAGCTGATCTCAACCTCTGTGCAACTGAAAAAGAACAACGCCGGCAAAACCGGCGTTGTTCTTTTTCAGATCACCCGTTATTGACTAACTGATTTCAGTTATCACAGAACTTATGCTACAATTGTTCTGGACAGAATAATGACTTCTTCATCCAAAAGGAGGTATGAAAAGTCGAACACCAGAAACAAATTTGTATGACCCCGAAGGGGATTTCCATCCGATTGATTCAGACACACCGATTGAGTATCGGAGAGATTGGATGAAACTACACGAGTATCAATCCAAACAGATCTTTTCAAAGTACGGTGTCACAATCCCACGTGGGCGGGTTGCATCAACCGCCAGCGAAGCCAAGACAATTGCAGAAGAGTTGGGGACACGTGTTGTTATCAAAGCACAGGTGCTGGTTGGTGGCAGAGGAAAGGCAGGCGGGATCCGCCTGGCAAAAACCCCAAAAGAAGCCGAAGAACTGGCTACCCTTATATTAGGAATGGAACTCAAAGGACTGCCCGTCCGCAAGGTATTGGTGGACGAAGCAGCCAACATAACCAAAGAAATTTATCTGGGCATCACCAATGATCGCAATCAACGCAAGCCAGTGATGATGGCATCCGCATCTGGCGGTGTAGATATCGAAGAAATTGCCCGGGTTTCCCCTGAAAAAATCATCAAAATTCAAATCGACCCGTTGTTGGGTTTGCGCGATTATCAGTGCCGTGACATAGCCAATGGCATTGATCTGCCGCGGGCGCAATGGAAACCCTTTACCGAAATCGCCAATGGCTTATGGCGCGCATATACTGAAAATGATGCCACCCTGGCTGAAATTAATCCACTGGTCATCACCAGCGATAACCGGCTGATCGCATTGGATGCGAAGATGATCATCGACGATAATTCCCTCTATCGCCATGCCGATCTCAATGATTTGCGTGATCTGGATGTGGAAGCTCCAGCAGAAATCGAAGCCAGAAAATACGGTCTCTCCTTCATCAAACTGGATGGAGAAATCGGTTGTATGGTGAACGGCGCCGGACTGGCAATGGCGACAATGGATATCATCAAACTCTATGGCGGTGAACCGGCAAATTTTCTGGATATTGGGGGTGGCGCCAGTTCAGAAAAAGTTGCTGCGGCGCTACGCATCATTCTTTCGGACCCAAATGTCAAAGCCGTGCTCTTCAATGTCTTTGGGGGCATCACCCGCTGCGACGAAGTGGCTCGTGGAATTCTGACTGCGCTTGATGAAGTCAAGTCAAAAATTCCGATGGTCATTCGCCTGGTCGGCACGAATGCCGAAGAGGGGATGCAATTGCTTTCAACCACTGACATGATCATTGCCCAGAGTCTGGCGGAAGCAGCTCAAAAAGCAATTGCAGCCGCCCATGGAGGTGAGCAATGAGCATCCTGATCAATAAAAACACTCGCCTTCTGGTGCAGGGCATCACCGGACACGAAGGTTTATTCCATACCCAGCAAATGATCCAGTACGGCACCAATGTCGCTGCCGGAACCAGCCCGGGCAAAGGTGGCGAATGGGTGCTGGATGGAAAAGTGCCCGTATTCGATTCCGTAAAGGTTGCCACAGATGCCACCGGCGCCAATGCGACGGTCATTTTCGTACCTGCGCGGTATGCTGCCGATGCCATATACGAAGCCGCTGATGCGGGTATTCCTTTGATTGTATGCATCACCGAAGGCGTTCCAGTGCAGGATATGATGCGCGTTCGTGCCTATCTGGATCAAAAACACGTCCGTCTGGTTGGTCCAAACTGTCCTGGCATGCTTACGCCAGGAGAATGTAAAGTGGGTATCATCCCCGGAAACATTGCCCATACCGGCAATGTGGGTCTGGTCTCACGGTCAGGCACCCTCACCTATGAGGTATTGTATGCGTTAAATCAAGCCGGGATGGGCGTCAGCACCTGTGTCGGAATTGGCGGTGATCCTATCAATGGAACCAGCTTCATCGATGTGTTGGAACTCTTCGAGGCGGATCCTCGCACGGATCAAATTGTCATGATTGGTGAAATTGGAGGAAATGGCGAAGAACTGGCAGGTGACTATATCGCCGCTGAGATGACCAAACCGGTGGTCGCTTTCATTGCCGGGCAGACTGCCCCACCCGGAAAACGCATGGGGCACGCCGGTGCCATTATTGAAGGCAGATCAGGACTGGCTTCCGACAAAATCGAATCACTTCAAGCAGCCGGGGTTCGCATCGCCAATGACCCCGAAAAAATACCTGCTCTGCTGCGAAACGAAGAATAGAAAAACAGAAATAAAAGAGAGGCGCAGGAAGTTGCGCCTCTC
Source organism: Anaerolineaceae bacterium (assembly GCA_039680295.1). Taxonomy (GTDB): domain Bacteria; phylum Chloroflexota; class Anaerolineae; order Anaerolineales; family Anaerolineaceae; genus JBDKTF01. The sequence goes on along the minus strand of JBDKTF010000011.1, from coordinate 1,267 downwards.
AGTGAATTCTTTGCAGATACAATTACTTTTTGTGAGCGTCGATATAGGTCACCGCATCACCCACAGATTTGATGGTGCGGGCGTCTTCATCGCTGATGGTGATATCGAATTTTTCACAAAAGCCATCAATCAAGAAGAATTGGTCCATTGAATCAGCTTTAAGATCTTCAATGAATCGGGTTTCGAGATTGATATTGTTATCATCAATTTTCAAAACATCGACGATGACTTCCTTCACCATCGCCAGCGTATCAGCCATAGAAAACCTCCCGGATGGATTATAGATGTAGAATCACAGATATACGAATTGTAACTTCCCTGCTCATTCTGTCAAGGATGAATGCCGTTCAACTTTACAAATCAAAGGTTGTAGACTATAACACTTTTCTATGGAAGAAGTTACCCCTCTTGGTTCCAGAAAAGCAGATCATATCCAGATCAACCTCGATCAGGATGTTCAATCGGGGTTGACGACAGGATTTGAGAAGTATCGCTTCATCCATCAAGCGGTGCCAGAACTGGATCTGGCTGCGGTACGCACAGACCAGCTCCTTTTTGGTAAATCGCTGCGTCTTCCACTTTTGATTTCTTCCATGACCGGGGGCACCACCGAAGCCGCAGAAATTAACCGCAGGCTCGCAGAAGCTGCCCAGCAAACCGGTATCGCCCTGGGTGTTGGCTCCCAACGAATAGCCGTAGAGCAACCCGACAGGACATCATCCTTTAATATTCGTCGCTATGCCCCCAATATTTTGTTGTTTGCCAACCTGGGTGCTGTGCAGCTTAATTACGGCTACACTTCGGACCAATGCCTGCGCGCGGTTGAGATGATTGAAGCAGACGGTTTGTTTTTACACCTCAATGCAGTACAGGAAGCGGTTCAACCCGAAGGGAATACAAATTTCAGCGGCTTGTTGGCAAAGATCGAACAAGTCTGCCATCGATTAACTGTTCCAGTAATTGCGAAAGAAGTCGGCTGGGGCATTTCAGAACAAGCCGCCAGAGCTCTGGCAAACGCCGGTGTAGCAGCCATAGATATTGCAGGCGCTGGCGGTACGTCCTGGTCGCAGGTGGAAATGTACCGCGCTAAAAACGCTGCGCAGACACACATCGCCGCAACATTTCAGAATTGGGGCATTCCAACCGCCGAATCACTTTGTCTTGTGCATCAGGCACTACCCGATATGCTCCTTTTTGCGTCAGGTGGGTTGAAAGGTGCAAGCGATCTTGCCAAATCCATCGCGTTGGGCGCAACGTTGGGCGGCAT
>JBDKTF010000593.1:0-1863 GCA_039680295.1 Anaerolineaceae bacterium | reverse complement strand
TTCACCGCGTGGCTCAGGGATTGTACAACCGGCTGTATAAAGTGATCAACGCATAGGCAAGGAAACCATGAAAATTCTGATCGCCGGTTTGGGCTCCATTGGCAGAAGACATTTCCGCAACTTAAAGTCGCTGGGAGAGAACGATCTGATTCTCTACCGCACCCACCGCAGCACCCTTTCGGATGATGAACTGGCGGGCGTGCCGGTGGAAACCGATTTAAACGTGGCGCTGGCGCAAAAACCCGATGCCGTCATCGTTTCGAATCCCACGGCGCTGCACCTGGATGTTGCCATCCCCGCGGTGGCGGCTGGCTGCGCCGTACTGTTGGAAAAGCCCATCTCGCATCATCTGGAACGGGTGGATGAACTGTTGGCTGCGCAGCGCGCCAGTGGGGCGCCGGTGTTGGTGGCTTTTCAATTTCGCTACCATCCCGGCATTCGCCAGGTGCGTACCTGGCTGCAGGACGGAGCGATTGGACGCCCGCTTTCCGCCCGCGCGCACTGGGGCGAATTTCTGGCGAACTGGCATCCCTGGGAAGATTACCGTCAGAGCTATTCCGCCCGTGCTGATCTGGGCGGTGGGGTGGTGCTGACGCTATCACATCCGCTGGATTATTTGCGCTGGCTGTTGGGCGATGTGCAGGATTTGTTTGCCTTCACCGGCAAGCTGGGCGATCTGGAAATGGGTGTGGAAGATACCGCCGAAATTGTTTTGCGGTTCGCGGGAGGCTGTTTGGGCAGTCTGCACCTGGATTATAATCAACAGCCAGCGGCGCATACGCTGGAGATTATCGGCACGCAGGGCACGCTGACGTGGGACAACGCCACTGGCGCGGCGCGCTGCTACCGCGCGCAGACGAATGTCTGGGAACAGGTCGATCTGCCCCAGGGATTTGAACGCAATCATCTCTTTCTGGATGAGATGCGCCACTTTTTAGCGGTCGCGCGGCGGGAGGAACAACCGATTTGCTTGCTGGAGGACGGCGTGCGCGCATTGGATATGGCAATGGCGGCGCTTCGCTCCGGGCAGAGTGGTGAGAGGGTACCTCTCTCCCAACCTCTCCCCTTCAGGGGAGAGGAGAAATAAAAGGAGTTCGGATGACGACGATCATGGATCAATTCAAAATGGACGGCTATGCCGCCATTGTGACGGGCGGTGTGGGTTTGTTGGGCACTGAATTTTGCCGGACCCTGGCAGAAGCCGGTGCAGGCGTGGTGGTGGCGGATTTGAACGGTGAAGCTGCCGAAGCCGGAGCGGTAAAACTTCGGAACGCCGGGTATAAAGCGATCGGGGTGCAGGTGGACGTTACCAATCCCGAATCAACGCGCGCCATGGTGGACGCTGCGCTCAAAGCTTATGGGCGCGTGGATGTACTGGTCAACAGCGCAGCCATGGATCCGAAATTCGACGCGGAACACGCCAGCCAACAGCGCAACAACGCCTTTGAAGATTACCCGCTGGATGCCTGGAACCAGGCGCTGTCGGTCAACCTCACCGGAATGTTCCTGTGCGCGCAGGCGGTGGTACGTCCCATGCTGGCGCAGAATCACGGGTCCATTATCAATATCTGCTCCACGTATGGGCTGGCGGGACCCGACCAGCGTATCTATGAGCGCCCCGATCGACCGCAGATGTACAAACCCGTATTCTATTCGGTGACCAAATCAGGTGTGCTGGGTCTCACCCGCTATCTGGCGACCTATTACGCCGGGAAAAATATCCGTACGAATGCGCTTACACCCGGCGGAGTGTACAACAATCATGATGAAATCTTTACCGCCAATTACTCCTACCGCACCGTATTGGGACGCATGGCGCGCAAGGATGAAATGAACGGTGGGCTGCTCTTCCTGGCATCGGAT
>JBDKTF010000312.1:0-2074 GCA_039680295.1 Anaerolineaceae bacterium | reverse complement strand
TGTTCCACACCCGCCATCAGCAGACCGATCTGATCACGCTGCGCCGCTTTGATGGGAATGATACCCATGATGCGCCCTTCGTAAATCACGGCAATGCGGTCAGAGAGCGCCATGATCTCATCCAGGTCTTCGGAAATGAGAAAAACGGCGCGCCCCTTTTCGCGTTGCTCGAGTAATCGTTTGTGAACATATTCGGTGGCGCCAATGTCCAGACCCCGGGTGGGTTGCGCGGCAATGAGGATGGCAGGGTTCCGGTTGATTTCTCGTGCCAGAACCAATTTTTGAATATTGCCGCCCGAAAGCGCTTCTGAGTGCGTTTCAATGGTCGGCGTTTTTACGTCGTAATCGCGCACCAACTGTTCAGAAGTTTGCTGAATCATCTTGAGATCCAGAAAGCCGTGACGCGAGAGTGGGGGATGCTGCAGATCTTTGATGATCAGGTTTTCACGCACCGAGAAGGTGGGAATGGTTCCAACGGTCAGACGGTCTTCAGGAATATATCCCAAACCTGCCTGAATGGCGGTTTCGGGCAGTTTATTGGAAATCTCTGTACCACCCAAACGGATGGACCCCGATTTGACCGGGCGCAGACAGGCGACCACCTCTGCCAGCTCGCGTTGACCATTGCCGGAAACGCCTGCCAGACCGACAATTTCACCGCGATGCACTTGAAGGGTAAATCCTTCCAGCGCGGGAAGCTCCTGATCGTTCAGAGCGTGTAAATCCTGAATATCCAGAACCACTTCGCCGCTCGTGAGAGGTTTGCGAGGCAATTCTTTTGCCAGGTCTCTCCCCACCATCATCCGGGCGAGTTCTTTTTCATTGGTTTCAGCGGTAACCACGTTATGAACCGAGCGACCCGCGCGTAAAACGGTCACGCGTTTACTGATGCGCATCACTTCTTTCAATTTGTGCGTGATAAAGATGATGCTGTGTCCCAGAGCCAACATTCCTTCCAGGGTCACGAAGAGTTCTTCCACTTCCTGGGGCGTTAAAACAGCGGTGGGTTCGTCCAAAATCAATAATTCTGCGCCGCGATAAAGCACTTTTAGAATTTCAACGCGCTGCTGTTCACCCACACTCAACTGCCAGATATACGCCCAGGGGTCCACTTTCAGACCATATTGTTTCGAGAGCTGGATGATCCGTTTGGCTGCCCGATCCAGATCCAGCACAAAGCCGCGGCTAGAAGGAAGACCCAAAACGATGTTTTCTACAACGGTGAGCGTTGGCACAAGCATAAAATGTTGGTGAACCATGCCGATGCCCAGGTCCATCGCATTGCGCGGCGAATGGATGCTGACCGGTTCTCCATTGATGCGGATTTCACCTGCGTCTGGACGATACAGACCATAGAGCACCTTCATCAAGGTGGATTTACCGGCGCCATTCTCACCGAGCAACGCCAACACTTCTCCGGCGTTTACTTCCAGACAAACCTGATCGTTTGCCAGAACGCCAGGGAAGGTTTTTGTGATGTCAGTCATCGTTAATTGTTGAATGCGCATGGATCCCTTCCTACCGCTTGATCACTGGAGCAATTCCCAGATCGTTTTGATTGAACAAGAATCAACCCGGAGAGGGTAGGAACGACGCGGTCGATTGCGACGTTCCTACCGGGTTGTCATGAGGGTTTATTTAGGCAGTTCAATTACCAGCGCGCCAGAGATGATATCCGTCTTGGCTTTTTCCACCAATGCCATCACGTCCGCAGGAATCACACTGGAGGTCTTGGGGTTGAAGGACAGGGAGATATCACCAGACTTGAGGGAGAGGGTGATATGCTCGCCGCCCACTTTTCCATCCTTGCGGAAGTTGATCATTTGCATCACGACGCCCTTCCAGTTGTAGACCTGCGCGGATAGAACCGTGTCGGGCGCCAGGGAGGATTGGTCCATATCGTTGCCGAGCCAATACACACCCGGTTTTTCAGCCGTGGCTTTGATGGCGCCAACGGTCTGCTGCGCGGTACCGGTGAGCACATCCGCGCCGGCGTCGATCTGGGCTTTTGCCAGTTCAGACGCTTTGGCAATATCACCAAAACCGCCGGTGTATGCAATGCGAACATCTGCGT
>JBDKTF010000485.1:0-16108 GCA_039680295.1 Anaerolineaceae bacterium | reverse complement strand
TTGTGGATTTGGACCACGGCAGCGAGACAAGCCAGTCCAGATATGTGCGAATGACGCCGTATTCAGCGGCTGCGGTTGGCAGACGAGAAAGCCGGTCTAATTCGCGTTTGGCTTGCTTCTCTGCTTCTTCAGGCATCTTTGCGGCTTCAATCTTCTTGCGAAATTCTTCCACATCGGCAGATTGTTCATCGCTTTCGCCTAATTCCCGTTGGATAGCTTTCAGTTGTTCGCGCAGGAAGTATTCCCTTTGCAATTTGTCAATCTCAGAACGGGCTTCGTTCTGAATCTTCTGACCGAGTTCGAGTACTTCTCCTTCCCGGGCTAAAATGCCCACTAAACGGTGCAATTTTTCAGCTGTTGAATCGATCTCCAAAATCGCCTGAGCATCATCCATGTCCATTCGCTGAAAATTCGCGATGGTGTAGACGGTTTGCAGCGGATCTTCCAGTGAACCGATTGAAGCCACCAGTTCCCGCGGAATGGAAGGGATCATCTCTGCGATATGCTGGAATTGGTCGCGTGTATTACGCGCCAACGCTTCCACTTCAACGTCGGTTTCTGTTGTTTCTGGCGAGAGGACGACCCTGGCTTTGAAATATGGGGTCTGTTGGGTAAATTCACCCAATTGAAAGCGATGCAACCCCTGGATCAGCAATCGAAGCGTGCCATCAGGCGCCCGGAACATGCGATGAATGATGGCGACCGTCCCTACGGTATATAAATCTTCGGGGGATGGATTTTCCAGTTCGGAATTCTTGGATGCAACCAGACCAATAATGCGGTTGGATGCGATGACATCATCCACCAGCCGAATGGAACGCGGTTGACCAATGGTCAGAGGGACGGCAGTTTGGGGATATACAACGACCCCTCGAAGCGGCAGAATGGGCAGCTCTTCGGGAATTAAAGGCTCTTCATTGCCAGAACCGGGTTGTTCATCGCCGTTGGCACCTTGATTAATACGCGTCAGAATGGGTTGAAGAACCAGTTCTGAAAGATCCATGTGGGTCTCTTCAGCCCAGTTGATCAATCCTTCAATGTTTTGGCTCCAGCGGGTGGGTGACATAGGAGGGTCATTCTCAATCTCGGATGGGAATCCGTTTGGGTTGAGCTTTTGGTAATGTGATTTCGAGAATTCCGTCTTCATAAAATGCTTCTATGTTATCAGCGTCGATCAGGCTTGGAAGATCAACTTGAACGCCGAATTCGCCGTAGCGTATTTCCATTTGATAGTAAGCGCAAGGACCGGTTGAATCGGGACGAATACCACTCACAGTGACCACGTTTTGTTCGATACTGACGGAAAACTCTCCGTTTTTCATCCCCGCTATTTCGATGCGAATCACAAAATTGTTATCTGTCTCATAGACATCCGTCGGTGGTTGGTAGACACGCGGATGGATATCCACCTGCCAATTGACCACTCTGGCGATATACCTTGCGGTATGATCTGATGACCGCGACCGGGTGACCCGGGGTAAAACACTCACGGTTGACATATTCATACTCCTGTACAACATGCCCAGATTTTTTCTGAGCCCGTGTTCCAAAAAAGCACACGGTTAATCCAGGCGCCCCAGGGGGGACTCGAACCCCCAACCATCGGTTTAGAAGACCGGTGCTCTGTCCATTGAGCTACTAGGGCTGATCAAATTGATTTTACTCTGAAACGCAGTGTTTGGCAACGAAGATATAAACCAGAACGCCCCCGAGGGGGCGTTCTAATGAAGAAAAAGGTTATCCATTGAATGGACGCAGACCTCGATATATGGTGGGACCGGCGATGGTACGCAATATGGTTTCTGCAGGGCGCCCCAACTTTTCACTCAGTTCCGCGGGCGACGCAGGAAAATTCTTTGAGGCGATAAAGGAACGAAATATCGCATCCACAAGGGTTGTATGCGGGGTTATGAAATCAGGCTGCTGCGCGCAGTGATTGATCAGGGTGAGCTGCAATCCGTCCAAACGAGTCACGCGAGCGGTTTCAGGATCAATCCAATCAATCATGACGTCAGATGGGGCATTTTCAAAACTCTTCCGATGCTCTTCGCAAAGACACCCGCGAAGATAGACGTGCCAATTGTTGTCGTGCTGTTTCCACCAATCGAAATCAATATGAAAAGGAGTCTGGGTAGTTGGTTTAACCAGACTGAAACGCTTGGCTTCGATCATGTTTAGCTCCCCTGCTGGTCGCTATCATCCAGCCGAAAGTGTAGGTCTCCCAGGTGAACAAATTTCTGCCGGGTTGCCAACAGGCTGAAGATCAGGGCAGGAGGGCAGCGTCTGACTACATTCACCGCCGCGTATAATTCTTCGGCATGAACATGTCCCTGGGGGTTTAACTTTCTCAATTCCCGCATCGTGTTGGTGACCACCTGTTCCAATGACAGATGTTGCTTTGCCATTTGTTCCCAATTCTTGTCCAACGCGCTGACATCGGGGATGCAGATTGCCATCCGCTCATCAAAGGGGGTTGATATGTTTTGTTTCAGCATCGCAAAGACCACGCCGCCATCGGCGCCAATCAAAACTGTACGCATCCATTCGCGAGTGGGGCGGTGTTTGTCTACTGAGATGATGACCTCTCCGGGATTCTTGCTTTTTTGAATTCGAATCAATGATCCGGGGAAAATTTCCTGAGCGTCATACCATTCTTTTAATCCATAAACGTAGCGGTGGTTGGAGCGCACCACCCAACCTGAATATTTCTGCCCGCTGATGCCATCCACGAGGGTGAACTGCACCCGTGGAGTTTCGTACGCCGTGGGGAACAATTTTTTGATGTGGCGTGTAAGGGGAAAGGTTCCAGCACGCCAGTGTGGATACAAGAGAGGAATGACCACTTCATCTTCGACCGCTGGTAAAGGAGAGGCGATATCGGATAACTCATCGTCCAGCTCGGCTTCAAGTGCCAGCATGTCAGGTGTGAGGGCATCATGGTCATAAGGAATGTCAGTGTACCGCAGATAAACAGGCGGCTGCTGGACGTTTTCAGGTTCAAGGCGTTGGAGGAACCATAGAATCTTGCCAGCCTGACCAACTTCGTCAAATCGAGGGTCTTCCTGGAGTGCCAGATTGAGAGAAAACTCTGTCAATTTGGCATTGACATCGGTGGGCAGTTCGATTTGTTCGAGCAAGGCGCGGGTGGTCAGTGGTCCGCCATTTGCCATGTCGAGTACTGCTTCTGCGAGGTTCAAATAACCAACACCCACATCCACCAGCAACGCACGGGGGAACCAGCGACCGGCAATTCGTACCAGATCCGGGTTGGCTTCAAAAGCTGATTCCAGCTTCTTTGCCAGGTCGTCACCATAACGCTGTAACACTGGCTCAACATTCAATAGTTGATCGTCGGGGCTGATGGTGATGGGTTGATTGAGAGGATGATCCTCCAGACCCGCGGCAAATTCCATGGTTTCGCCAGATTCAAAGGCAACTTCAATGACTTCGAATGCATCAATATCAGGGTTGTACCCTGGGCGAACCCGGGTAACTTTGCCCTTGGACCAATTCAGGGCGGGTAAGACGATGGCTTGACCAATTTCGAAATGATCTTTAGGTAAATACACCGTACCATCAGCACGTTTCTGGCTTTCCAGATTTTGACGTTCTTGCCGAATACGTTCGCCGACCAAAACAGTGGCGAGTTCCTGCGGCGTCAGGGGTGTTTCAATTTCAAAAAGGTGATTGTAGAGAAAATCCAGGTCTGCTTCAGAGAGGGTAAAGGTTTCCCAATAATCCTCGCGAATGGAAACAGGAGCGATAACCATAAACGTGCCTCACATACAGTGTCTTTCAAAGATGTGGAAAGAGGCATTTTCGATCTGACTCATCAAAAAAGCTCCCCTCCGGGTTTCCACTGACAGGAAACCTAAGTTATTATTATACCTTACCTTTTCAATCCGACAAGTTCAAGTTTCGATGCTAAAATAAGTTCATTCATTACGGAGGATGTATGGAGCGTACTGTCCCGAATACAGCATCTGATGAAATTGATCTTTACCTGCGAACAGTTTATTCTCTGCTGCGTTCGACAACGGAGATTCAGGTGCGCACATTGGAAGAGGTGCATGCGGGGATGAATTCATCGCTGCACCCGGGTGCGCGTAAGACTGCGCCAGATCCTTCTGCATTTATTTACAGTCTGCTGCGCTTGCCGGATGTGATGCCCAAGGTGGAACGGGTGATATTGGGGCAAAGCACTGCTGTTTTTGCCCAACACGGCTATCCTGATGTGGAAAGCTGGAAACCCGTCAGCGCCAGAGCTAGAAGACGACGTTGTTATTATGGACCTGGCGGAACACTGGCTTGTTTTATCGCCAGTCAGAGCGATATCGAGGATGTGATTCCGTCTGTTACGGCATATCAGATCGAGTGGAACAAGATTCATCGTCTCTTACAGCAGTATCACAACATGGAATTCTTTTCGACGGTGGATGAAAATCCGGATGAATTTTCCAATCTTGCCGAGGCATTGGAAATGTCTCCGGATGATCTGGCGCGATTATCAACTGTGTGGGGCGGAAAACTGGCGGAGCGACTGCGTGAAATTGCCAGTCACCCCTGTTCTTTTCGGATTCATCTGTTGGCAGGGTCTTTGAGCGAATACTGGCGAGCGACGCGGGCATGGTGGGAAAATATCGAAGCTGCCCAACCCGCCTTATTGGAGCGACCGGTTTATCTGATTTCATCCAATACCCATTCGGTTGCCAATCTTCTTTCTGGGTTTGCGTTGAAGATGGAGGGGGAACTGCTGAATCATCTCGAGCAGGATAATCATGCCTCTTTGAGGGATGAGTGGCGGCAAATTCAACAGAACGGCGATCCACGCGGGCGGGAGAATTTCCTCTATTATCTGCTAAAAAGATACCAACAAACACCCAACGGAAAATCACTCGTTGGGCTGCAGTTTAAACACGAGCAAAGCGTGGGAATCTCCAGGATTCAGGGCGAGCATACGGTAGACATGGAGGCGCAGGTGATTGATCTTTCCCGATTGAATCTGGATGTCATGGATTCACGCCTGTGCGGGTCAGATTATGCCTGCTTACGCGAGAGCGATGCACTGATTTTAAACATTGATTATCCCTTGGGTATGGCAGCCTATAACGTACTGGCAAAGGTGGCGGAACACTGCTCACCGATTCTGGGTGTTTACTTCATGGGAAAAGCTGCCACATTGAACGGCGTCATGGGTGACGTGATGATCCCGAATGTTGTACACGATGAACACTCGCATAATACCTACCTGTTTCAGAATATGTTTACAGCCGCCGATGTGGCGCCTTACCTGTTATATGGTTCTGTATTTGATAATCAAAAATCGCTGACGGTGTTGGGTACATTCCTGCAAAATGCCCGTGTGATGGATGTGATTTACCGTGAAGGTTATACGGATGTGGAAATGGAAGCGGGACCCTACCTCTCGGCGGTGTATGAGATGTTCCGCCCGAAGCGACACCCGGTGAATGAAATTGTCAACCTCTACGGGCTGCCGTTTGATCTGGGGGTGCTGCATTATGTTTCGGATACGCCCATGTCCAAGGGGAAGAACCTGGGTGCGGGGACATTATCCTATTACGGGATGGATTCAACCTATGCAACCTCTGTGGCAATTCTGAGACGCATTTTCATGTTGGAGAAAAAACGCCTGAAAGGGTGAGATAAACCCAAGAAAAAACAGGGCGGACTGGACCTTTGATCCAATCCGCCCTGTTCGATTTAATAATGGAGGGGTTTGCAGTTATTCAACTCATTCAAATCAGAGCCAACCTTGCAACCGATAAACCGCAATACCGATGTATTCTTTCAATGCATTGGTGGTCAAGCCAAGACTGCTGGTGTTTGGGAAGAGACCAATCAAAATATTTTCTATATTTCCGTGAACGAGTTCATCCCAACTGATCTGAGTGATGGTGTAATCCGTCGGCGCGGGGATAACTTCAATGCCCTGTTTCTGGAAAAGGGCGACCGAGCGCGGCATATGCATGGCAGAGGTTACCAGAATGATCTTCTGAATGCCTTTCTCCTTGAGCATCTTTGAAGAATACAGCGCATCCTCGTATGTGTTTTGAGATTGGTCCTGAATCCAGATGGCATCGGCGGGTACACCTGCCAGCTCAACGATATCCGCCATATCGCTTGCAGGCGTGCTAGAAACGTTTCCGTCCCAGTACACATTTCCGCCGCTCAACAGGAGATGCGGCGCCACTCCCTGATGATACAGGCGGGCGGCATATAAGGGACGGTCGCCGGCGGAGTTTACCTCTACAGATGGGCGCGGCGCTGCAAAGGGTTCGGTTGCGCCTCCAAGAACCACAATCACATCAGCGGTTGGCATCGGGTTGGGCGGCAGATAACGCCATTCCAACGAGCGCGCCAGATCTGAAGATATCCAGCGATTGCTGCCGGCATAGAGAATGACCAGCGCAGCGATGACCCACCCTGTGCGCAGACGTTTTCTACGGCTTGAAAGGAGGGCAATTACCAAAAAAATACAGGTCAGTCCAAGTGGGTAAACCAGGAGGGGCAATATTTTTGACAGAAAGACAAACATGTTTATGTTCCTTTGCGATGCAACTGCTTTCGAGTAGGTGTTGGGGTGATTTTGGGCGTCAAACTCGCAAGGTATTCATTCATCCATGTGTTTATTTCGACAGACTTCGGATACATCTTTTCCAGACGGCGAAATTCGGCGGTATGTGCATAATTCCGCCCATTGACCTTGCGGATAGAGAGCATTTTGTGAAGCAGCTCGTGATACATCACAAAATCGAAGACCTCGGTCGGCACATTCGCATTGTCCAATGTGGGGCTGATGGCTAGAATATCGGCTTTTTGCTGATACCTTCCCATACATTTGAACGTGGCGCGCGGCATCCAGACCAGATTGGGTTGGTCCAATTTGCCATCGAAAAATCGCTGGTTGACACGTTGAAACGAGTCCAATAAATTGTGGGCGTTCCCATTTACGTTTACCGCAGATTTGACGATCGGTTGTTTAAGCCGCGTTTCCAACGCTTGAAAATGATCGGAATGGGAATATTCCTGAATGATCCGGATCGAGGTTTTCTTTCTGCTTCCCATCGAAGCTGATGCCAAGGCTTGTATCACCGGACTTGGGGCGCCGCTAAAGGCGGCATGAATATGAATATCCAGTTCGTTGCCCACAGGGCGGACATGGTATAGATAACCGTTGTTCTCCAATGCAACCCGAATCCGTTTTTGAAAAATCTTTTTTTGAAACTCCGGGGTGGAGAGGATGTTCAGGTACTCTTGAACGGTCTGAGCTCCCCTTTCGTATTCCTGAGGATCGCTGAAAACCTCCAACCAACGGTAGGCATGCAGTGTTCGGGCAGGCATCACCACGGGCACCTTTGGATCGGAAGTCAGGATTGCATTTACCTGATCGTGAAGCGATTGGATTTGCGAAAGCGCTGGCGAATTCATCTGGATGCGATTCTGGCAGATTTGAACGGATTTCACCAACCCGTGTAGATAGCGTGCTTTCAAGGGGTACCATCCGATGAAGGATTTTGAGATGCCATGGATTGAAAAAAATCGTCCAGAATCGCACAGAACATTTCTGGCGATGAGGCGGTCATCAAAGCCCGGAGTTGAGCAGGATTTATGGGATAAGGTAAGAGCAATCGTTTGACGTATTTGCGCAGAAGTGTCAATCCGCGTTCCTCACCGTAAAATGCCAGATTGCGTTCAAGATGAGTGTGGATAAATGTCTGCACTTCACAGGGCGGCACCTGGCTGCGGTCACGGCGGGAAAAGATCCATGGATTGGTGAGCGCCGCGCGTCCAATCATTACCCCATCGCAGTTCGTCACGGCTTGAATACGCTCGATATCTGCCACGTTGCGCACATCTCCATTGGCAATGACAGGGATTTTTACCACCTGCTTGATTTCACCGATGGCTTCCCAATCAGCGATGCCTTTATAGGTTTGCTGACGGGTGCGTCCATGGACGGCGATACACGCGCCGCCATTCTCCTCGATTATTTTTGCCACCTGAAGGTAATTGCGGCTGTTGTTATCCCATCCCAGGCGAATTTTGGCAGTGATCGGGATGTCTAATGTGTGAGTTAAATTGGAGATGATGCGGGCGATTTTTTCGGGAGTGCGCAACAGACCTGCCCCGGCGCCGCGCCCTGATACCGATTTGTTGGAGCATCCCATATTGATATCGATTACATCTGGATGATAGGCGCGTATGATCTGCGCACCGCGCAGGATACGCTCTGGGTCATCATCGAAGAGTTGATAAACTACCGGGCGTTCGGATTCGTTATACCGTAAGTGTTCAGCCACGAAAGGATGACCGTTCAAGAGGTCGAGAACGTTGATAAACTCGGTGTAACTCATGGCAGATCCCATTTCGCGCATCAGGCTGCGAAAGGGGGAATCAGAAATTCCATCCATGGGGGCGAGAATCAGATCACCATATACCGGCAGATTACCCACCTTGAATTTCGGCGTATCATCCATAGCCGAAATCTTATCATAAAAGGGAAGCTTGTTTCAAGATAATATCAGTCGCCGTCGTCTGAGCGCCCGCCCATGATCACAATTGACGGCATCATGCGGGCGATTTTGCGCACGAGGGTGCCATCTTGCAAAGCCATCACCCTTTCAATATCTTTGTATGCCATGAAGGTTTCGTCGGGTTCCACACCGAAACTAAGGATATCCATCTCTTTCATGCGCCGACGGAAGGCGCCTTCATCGTGCTTGCGGCGTGATTCGCTTCGACTGCGCGGTCGACCGGCGCCGTGGCTGGATGAGTTCAAGCTCTCTGGGTTCCCCAATCCTTCAACCAGATAACTGGCTGTTCCCGAAGAGCCCGGGATGATCCCAATTCGTCCTTTCTCGGCAGGAGTGGCTCCTTTACGATGGATGATCAACCCATCCTCGAAGAAAGCGAAGTTATGGTGATTTTCCCACCGGGCGATTTGCCGTAACCCGGCGTGCATGATAAAAAGATCGTGGATGAGGTGATGGTTCGCCTGGGCATAGCGTCCCATCAATTCCATAACCGCCCAATAAGTCTTCCCGGCTTCATGATCCAAAGATAACCATTCATAACCCGGCGGAACACCGGAATAGAGCCTGTGGGTTTCATCGGAAGCCAATGACTGGAAATATGTAGCCAGGTGGTGACCGGTGCCCCGGGAACCGCTGTGCGTCATGACGGCAACAAATTTTGCGCCCACCGGCAGAGGCATCCAATCTGTTTCAGTGAGCACTTCACCGATCAACGCATCGAAGAAATGATTTCCGCCACCGGACGATCCCAATTGTTCGTGCGCCAGTTCCCGCAGAGACTTCAAGGCGGGGATCTCTTTCCATAATGGATCTGACATCACGGGGTGGTCGCGTTTTTCCTTGCCTTTGAAGCCCGACCCCACCCCAAAACTGGTGACGCCTTTCATCGCCGCCGCAATATCGTACCGCATCCGAAAAAATTCCGCGGGTGTGAGATCGAGAATAGAAAGAGTCATCCGACAGGCGATATCGTATCCTACAAAAGACGGGCTGACGGCATTATCCAACGCGATGACACCGCCGATCGGCAGCGCGTAGCCAATGTGCCCGTCTGGCATAACAGCAGCGCGTACCGCCACTGGCAGACTGGCAGCTTTGACAATTTGATCTACCACGCCCTGTTCGAAATCCACTCCCGGCTGCCCAAAGTACATGATTGGAACGGTAGATTGAGGCGCGGTCGGATTGTAGGGTTCGAAGCGAAGGTGCTTTTTGCCTTTCTTGCTCATACTGACCTCCATATTCATTATAGTCAATGGGCATTAGAAAAAAAGGAGGATGACGATGTTCTGTCATCCTCCTTCCGGGTTTCATGTAAACAAAGGATTATTCTTCGGTGGGAGGGGAATAGGGTGTGGGATCGAACAGGATGAAAATACCCAGCAAACCCATGTTGGCAAATAGCAGTGGCGCCATCATCGGCGCACCGCGCAGAAAACGCTCGCCGACAATGGTTCCTTCGCGGATCAGATTACGGTCAATATGCAAAACGAAACCGACGAGTCCCGTGATGATCATCAGAAGCATGGCGGCGAAAAAGGTCAACAGGTCGGAACGATGGGTGCGGGAAAAGAACCCCATTGCCGCAGAGACTGTTACAGCGAACACACCGACCAGGGTCGGAGCCCATAACCAGGGGTTAACAAAATTCGTCCGCGCATGATCGAGAACGCTCATCAGCACCGTTGCTAAGAGAAACAATGAAGCAAGAAGGAAATATGCCCGGGTTTTCGAATAGGGCATTCTAATGCGTTTATTCCCAAGCAGACGCAGGTTCCCGCTGCCCGGCGGATCTTCCTCCCACGCGGCGCTGATTCCGATCAATGCAACCAGAGCAAAAGTCAATGGACCCAAAATGGGTGGCGCCCAGAGCAGGATGGATGTGGGCAGTACCTGCATGGTGACTGCATCCAGAAGAATAGAACGATTGAGGTGGAAAATGGTGCCCAACACTGCGACAATCATGCAAGCAAAAAAGATGATGGTGGCGATGAGATTGGCAAGGATGCGGTTGCGTCGGGCGATCAGTCCGGCGGCGAGGAGCATCACTCCAGAGATGGGTCCGAAGAGAATGGGGATCCACTCAAGCGGCTTCAAGACGCCATCCAACAGGTGGGCGAAATAGATATCGACGCCGAGGACGATCAGGTTCATTGCAGCCAGCAGAAGCATTAACTGATCGCGTGAGAATGGGAAGCGGATTCTTCTCAGCCAGGGGAACAGGGAGATGAGAAAGGTCATGGCTGTTCTCCCGAGGAAGCGAGCATATCCGCTGCCATTTCTTTCAGGTTAGAAAGTGCTTTGACCACCTCATACGCGCCGTGCCACTGCGTATAGTCAGGTCCCTGCATCCAGACTCCAAATTTTGCAGTGCGTCCCCAATGATGCCAGAGCTCAAAATATTCATATTCGATTTCTTCATCGAACGGGGCAGGGGTTAACAGCCCCTCGTCTTTTACTGATTTCATCACCGCATCAGATTGTTTAACGAAATCATTTACTGATAGGGTGGCTTTGTTGGCATCTGTGTAGAAAGCGTCAATAAAATTCTTGTTGTGACATTCCATACAGACGGTTTGCATCCGAACCTGATTATTTTGCCAGGTGGGGCGTCGTTCACTGATGGGGGCGAATAAATACCAGGTCAGGCGGTCGCCGACATCGTGGGTGGTGGCAGCACCGCCAAAACCGCTCAGATGACAGGTGGCGCAGGTGGGGGCAGGAAAGTCTTTTACGGTGAGTGTGCCGCTATCTGCATCCCAATTCCAATTCGCGCCCATCGTGGAATAGGAAATCCCGTGAGGTGATTCCTGATAAATCTCCCACTGCGGGTGGTCGGGTCCGATATGGCAGTTGTTACAGGTCTCGGGTTTACGCGCCTGTTCCAGACTGAATTCATGACGGATGTGACACTTCTGACATTCGCCTACAGATTGATCCACAGCCGGTGCCCCAACATTATGACAGGATTCACAGGCGAAACGGGTGAGATCTTTGCCTTCCATTTGGGCAAGGATGTGACGGGATTTATCGGGTGCATAAGATCCTTCGGGAATGGCTTTATAGGCTGCCAGTAGTTCAGGGGAAAGATCCTGACTGCCTGCAACTGCTACATACGCGGGCAGCGAATGACGACTTTGCATATACTGGTTTACTTCTGCCGGATGGCATCGCTGGCACATGGCTGTTGTGGGAGCAGCAAGTATATAAGCACCTTCGTGCTCCACCGCACCAGGATAATTGGCAGTGACCACATGGCAATCGGAACAGATGATATTGGAAGCCGCCATACTGCTGTATCCGAACTGCTGGACGATGCCGGGGCTGGCGTTACGATGACATTCTACGCATGAATCAGTGCTCCCTGCCAGTGCATCCACCCTTTCTGGTACAGGAACATTGACTCCACCGGTCAGCCGCAAGACGAGAATGGCGCTTGCAATCAGGATGACTGCCAACAAGCCAATAATTAAAACCCTTGAAACTACATGCTCATTTTTCTGGGGGGAGGTATCCATCATGATCTCCTCTCATCTAGGGTCATATGCGGTTGTAAATGACATCAAATATCATTATACACAATAGATTAAAATATTTTAATCTTTTCGGAGGTGATTTTACTTGCGCGATACGACCAACCCGGTTAAAAATAGAGCAACTCCAGATATGGTATAATCTTCAATGGTCTGTTTTTTTGGATAAAGGAGCTACCTTGGCATTCAACCCCCTGAACTGGCTTCTGGGATTATTTTCTTTGGATATTGGCATTGACCTGGGGACAGCAAACACCCTGGTGAATGTGCGTGGAAAAGGGATCGTCATTAATGAACCGTCGTGGGTGGCGATCGATAAGCGCACCCGCGAACCGCTGGCAATTGGCTCTCCTGCAAAGGAGATGGTAGGAAGAACACCGGCGAATGTGGTGGCGATTCGCCCCCTGCGTGACGGCGTGATTTCGGAATTTGAAATTACCCAAGCCATGCTGCGGTATTTTATTATGGAGGCTCACCAACAAGGAATTGTTCCGTTACCCAAACCGCGCGTGGTTGTGGGGATTCCATCAGGCGCTACCGAAGTGGAGAAACGGGCTGTGTACGACGCTTCCATGTCTGCCGGTGCGCGCGAGACATTTCTGATTGAGGAACCTTCTGCAGCCGCATTGGGCGCCGGTCTGCCGGTGGCGGAAGTGCAGGGAAGCATGATCGTGGATATCGGCGGGGGGACGACTGAGGTCGCAGTGATTTCCATGGGCGGCATTGTGGTTTCACGGTCTCTGCGTGTGGCTGGAGATGAACTCGATCAGGACATCATCCAATACATCCGTAACAAATACAATCTTTTCATCGGCGAACGGATGGCAGAACAGGTCAAAATTGGCATCGGATCTGCTTATCCATTATCCGAGGAAAAGACAATGACCGTACGGGGGCGCAATCTGGTCACCGGTTTGCCAGAAGCGCTCGAAATTTCGTCCGTTGAGATTCGAGAGGGGATCGCCGGGTCCATTCAGGTGATTGTGGATACCGTGAAAGATGCCCTGGATGAAGTACCACCCGAAATCGTGGCTGATCTGCTGGAAACAGGCATCTGTCTGGCTGGAGGCGGTTCGCAATTGCACGGTCTGTCGGAACGATTAAGCGATGAACTGCGGCTACGCGTGTGGGTGGCAGAAGATCCCATGACCTGTGTGGCGCGCGGTGCGGGTATGATCCTTGAAGACCTGGATACTTACGGTCGGCTGTTGGTCGAGCTCGGTAGAACACCGTATCGACGCAATGAGTCGTAACGAATTTATGCCGCTGATTCGTTGTGCGGCAGCAATGATCTGGCATCGAACGCTAACATGAAACCTTCATCTCCCGGCAATATGCGCTCCATCGTGATCGGTTTGATCGTCGTTGGACTGCTGGTTCTGGCGCTGGGCGGATTCCTGACCCCCCTTTTCAGCGGAACACTTGGTCCACTAGTGGCAGTGCAGCGCTGGGTCTCCAGCCGCTATATGGCTATTTATGAGTTTGTCACTGTGCCGCGTGATGTCGCCAGTTTACGACAGCGGAATGCGGAACTGGAGACAGAGGTTTCGCGTTTGCAGGCGCAGGTGATTGAACTTCAACAACAATTGAATGAAGCGCAGGTCTTATATTCGTTATTGGATTTTGCACGTACCCGACCCGAGAACCAGTATGTAGCCTGTTCGGTAATTGGGCGCGACCCAAGCCCATTTTTGAACTATGTGATCATTGATCACGGCTCGAACGATGGTTTGCGGCATGGGATGCCGGTTGTCACCGAAAAAGGTCTGGTGGGGCGGGTCGATGCTGTAACTGCGTCTGCTGCCCGTGTCCAATTAATCACGGATCCCTCCAGTGTGGTCAATGTGCGTTTTGAGTCGAGTGATAGCGAGGCGATTCTGACCGGTTCTGTCACTGGCGACCTCACGTTGGAAATGGTCCCTCAAGATCTCGCCGTCAACACAGGTGATGTCATTCTGACTTCGGGTCTGGGTGGGCTATATCCAAGCAACATTTTTATTGGGCAGGTTGTAAATGTAAGCAAACGCGAAACCGACTTGTTTCAATCTGCATCCATACAACCGGTGGTGGATTTTTCGACCCTGGAGGCGGTGTTGGTGATTACGAATTTCCAGCCGGTGGATGTCACTCCTCTCATTCCAACAACATCTCCATAGCACCATGTTAGCTACATTAGCAGCCATTCCGATTCTTGGGATTCTGGCGATCCTCCAATCTGCGATTTTCAGTCGCATGCCCATTTTACACGGCACGGCTGATGTGATTTTATTGGTGTTAATTGCCTGGGCGCTGCAAGATCGTGTGAAAAATATATGGATATGGACACTACTGGGCGGGCTGATTGTCAGTTATTTGTCTGCGCTGCCCTCCATTGTGCCGATGATTGGGTATTTCCTTGCCGTAGGATTTGCGTGGTGGCTGCGCCGCCGCATCTGGCAGGCACCCATCCTGGCGATGTTTCTGGCAACTTTCGTGGGAACCCTGGTAAGTCAGGGCGTAACGTTGTTTTCTTTACAACTGAGTGATAATCCGTATCCGATTCTGCAAAGTTTAAACTTAATTACCCTTCCCAGTGCTTTGCTGAATCTGCTTCTGGCATTACCTGTATATGGAATTGTGACTGACCTGGCAAAAACGC
Source organism: Anaerolineaceae bacterium (assembly GCA_039680295.1). Lineage (GTDB taxonomy): Bacteria > Chloroflexota > Anaerolineae > Anaerolineales > Anaerolineaceae > JBDKTF01. Next base: position 1,382 of record JBDKTF010000485.1, on the reverse strand, counting down.
TTTACCCAGGTGAGGAGACCGAATGAATCGAAGCGAAAAACAGCGACTGAATTTTGAACCGTGGCGTATTCGCACGATTATTATCATTGGTGTGGCGATCTTTGCCTTCTATGTTATCCGTTTATTCAGCCTGCAGATCGTTCAGGGCGCGAAATATCAAGATATGGCAACCGCCAACCGCACGGCAACAATACGCGAACCGGCGACCCGCGGGATTATTTATGATCGTAACGACTATATTCTGGCAAGGAATATTGCGTCGTATAACGTGGTCATTACCCCTGCAGAGTTACCCGAAGATGAAGGCGCCCGCCAGCAGATTTACCGGCAGGTGTCCGAAATGATCAGTGTACCGATCAACAAAGGGAATACCGACGAAACGACAGTGAAGAATTATTCCTCATGCAGTTCCGATCTCGGTATTACCCAAATTGTTTATATTGGCGAGACCAACTATCCGTATGATCCCATTCAAATCAAGTGCAATGTGGATGAAACAACCGCGTTGAAGGTGCGTGAGCATTCCATGGATTGGCCGGGCGTGGATATTGAAATCAGCCCGATCCGTGACTATCCGACCGGATCGCTCACCTCTGAAATCATCGGTTTCCTCGGACCGATTCCCGCAGATATGCAAGCGAAATACGAAGCACTGGGATTTGTTACCCGGCGTGACAAAGTGGGCTATGCAGGAATTGAGGATTATTTTCAGGATGAATTGAGCGGAAAAAACGGCTTACGGGTTGTGGAACAGGATGTAGCCGGTCAGATCATCCGTGATGTGGAGACGCCGCAGGACTCTGTGGCAGGGAATAATATTCGTCTGACGATCGATACGCGTTTGCAACTGGCAGCCAAAACTGCGCTGGTGAATGAAATTAATTCCTGGAACCGGATATTGGGAAAAACCATGTCCACGAATGGCGTGGTGATCGCCATGAACCCGAAAACGGGTGAAATTCTGGCGATGGTGTCGTATCCCACGTATGAGAATAACCGCATGGCACGGTTTATTCCCTCTGACTACTACACCCAATTGATTAAAGACCCAACTCGACCCCTGTTCAATCATGCCATTTCGGCGGAACATCCACCGGGTTCTGTATTCAAGGAAGCCGCGGCGCTTGGAATTCTCAATGAAGGCGTGGTTACCCCCGATTATAAGGTGGAGGACCCTGGAAAGATCACCATCATGCAAACGTTCTACGAGAATGACCCTGGAACGCCACGTGATTACGTCTGTTGGATTTATAAGGATACCAACGGCGGGCACGGCATGGTGGATTTTCTGACCGGTGTGGCGCAATCGTGCGATGTGTATTTCTATAAGGTCGGCGGTGGATACGGCGAAGAAGTTCCCAACGGTGGTCTGGGGATCTACA
>JBDKTF010000588.1:0-5228 GCA_039680295.1 Anaerolineaceae bacterium | reverse complement strand
CCGTCCGCGCGGAACATGCAGCCGTGGGAGTTCATTGTGGTCGACCAGCCGGACCTGTTGATGCAGATGGGGGAGGAGCTGCCCAACGCGCGGATGCTCACTACCGCTCAGGCGGCGATTGTGGTCTGCGGGGATCCTTCGAAGACCTACGATGGGAAATTGAGCAATCCTTTCTGGGTGATGGACTGCTCGGCGGCGGCGGAAAATATTCTGCTGGCGGTGGAGTCGCTGGGGTTGGGGGCGGTCTGGACGGCGTCGTATCCCTACGAGGAGCGGATGGAGGTGGTGCACCGGGTTTTGAAGGTGCCCGCAGCGGTCCTTCCGCTGTGCGTGATTCCGATCGGGCACCCGGCGAACGACGAGACGCCCAAGGATAAGTGGAATCCGCAGGCAGTGCATTGGAACGAGTGGTAATCATCGCTCCAGCCGGAAAGCAAACGCGATAAGGGGATTGTATCCACGAAGGGTGCCAGGGACACGGCAAGATGGTGCATCCAGTTGCATGATAGAAAACGGACACGGCTAGAGGGGCAATTCCAGATGGGTGGGATTGTTCCCGCTGTGCCCTTACGATTGATTCGTATGGGGATCATCTCCAGCCAGATGGTGCGCCTCGGCGCACCCTACGCGAAGGGCTCTAGCAAAACGGTGCGCCAAGGCGGGCTCGACAGTCCGCTGAAACAGCGGGCTCTGCGCATGTTGAAAGCGGTCACGGCATTGAGGCTCATTCCAGATAGGAGGGATGGACTCTGCCGTGCCCTTACGATTGGGGTTCCGCCAGTCTCACCGGTAGATGACGGGCAGGCGGGTGGTGAAGATCTGGTCGAAGATGGACAGTTTTGCCGTGTTGGACACGCTGCATCCGGCGTAGGTCGATGTGGCGGTGACGTTGATGGATCCGGCAGAAGCCACTCTGGAAGCGGCTACCGACGCGGTCAATCTGGTTGGGCTGACGAATGTGGTGGGGGTATCCAAACCGTCCAGACGAATTACAGACCCGGTGACAAAATTGATTCCCTGCACCGTCAACGTGAAGGCAGGGCTGCCTGTCTGCACGACGCCGGGCGAAATGTATGTGATGATTGGGCAATTGTTGTACTGCGCCACCACGCCGTCCAGCACGTCGCTGTCGATATTCAACGTTTTTCCGCCCCAGGTTTCGTCATGACCGCCGGTGTACTGCAAGATGCGCTGGTGGTTTTTATATATGCTGTCGGAGATGGCGGGCAGTCCCCACACCGTCTTGCCAGGGGTATAAGCGTCCTCTGACCACACGGCTGCCCAGATCAGGTCCGGCGGATTGGGAATGCCAAAATAATCCGGGAGACGGGACCCATAGGGTGAGCCGTACAACCCTGATAATTGCCCGCGGTTGTGGAGCTGTGCTGTCCAACCGTTGAGAAATGCCTTTGTTGCGGAAGAGCAGGTGGTGTTCGTGGTGAATGCTTCCAGATCGTAATACACCACCGATCCAGAGCCGTCGCCAAATGTGAGCAGAAGATTTCGGAGCGCGTCCGCTGCTTTTTGGGCTTCCGCCACACCCTCGTTATAGGCGGTGGTGGTGTCATACGAGAAGGTTGACGTGTAACCGGAGCACGGCGGCTGCGGACCCACCCAGGTGGGGATGAACTTCCAGCCCTGCGCATTCAGCTGTTTGAGCGTCGATGCGGTGAGGGCGGTGTTGTCGCAGTAGCGCATCGATCCCCCGATATACAGGTTGAGAACCCGGTAGGGGCTGCTCGACCACCAGTTCTGCAGCGCACTGAGCGAAGGCAATTCACAGGTATCAAATCCGTGCCCGGTATAAATCGCTGTATTGGATACACCCAGAATGCCTGCATCCGCAGATGGGGATAAGGTCTGGCTGGAGGTGGTCAGAGTGCGGATAGTTTCTGCGCTGCCGTCGGGAAGCACCAGCGGCTGCCAGGTGGCGCCGCCGTCATCGGTGCGCAGCAGGCGCGTGGTGGAAACGCACTGTCCATCGGTGCAGTCGCCCGTCTGCTGTTTGCCCCAGCCTGAAAGCGAATCCGCCATTGAAACATCGGTCAGCCCGGAGACTGCCGCGTCGGAACCCTGCGCGGTGGAGCCATCTGCGCGCAGCAGCATGTTTTCAGACGGCAGGATCAGCGCTGCGCCGTCGCCGCCCGACGCGGGAAGGGTCAGCACCGTCTGATCGGCTGCTTCCTGCGAGAGGGGCTGGCTGAGTTTTTCCTGCCAGTTGACACCACCGTCTGAGGTGGTGTAGAGCCGCAGCGCGCCGGGTTTTCCGCTCTCGCCCTGCAGCACCGGCAGCACGCCGTGAGCGCCGTCCGCCGTGAAGGTGGGCAGGGTGAAGATCGAACGCGCGCCCGGTTCGGCGGCGGTAAACTGCGCCGATTGATCCAGCCAGGTGGCACCGCCGTCTGCGGTTTGGAACAGACGCCCGCCGTCGGGTCCGCCCGCCATCCAGCCGGTGAATTCTGAGGTGAAATGGAACGGCTCGCCCAGCGGCGCAGTCAGGCGCGTCCATGTGCCGCCGCCGTCCGTTGTTTTGAAGAGCAGCCCGAGGCTGAAATTGACGCCGGTCGCCTGCTTGAAAAGCACCCAACCGGTTTCAGGGGTGAGCCACTGCATCCAACCCTCACCCGACCGCGCCATGTCCTGCGGAGTGAAAAGATCCAGCGAACGGCGGTCCCAGGTGACGCCGCCGTCTGCGGTGTGGAAGAGGGCATCGCTGCCGCTGCCAGAAGCCGCCAGCCAGCCCTGCGTTTCGTCCAGGAAGAACGCGGCTGTGATGTCCGCTCCGTCCAGCGCGGGGGTGATATCCGTCCAGGCGGCGCCGTCCGGCGTCCAGTACAGGGCATTTCCGATTTGCAGCCAGCCTGCCTGCGCACCGACGCGGGCAAAATTCATCGCGCGCGCGGACGAGCCGGTCTGCGCGTGCGCAGGGAGCGGTTGGATGGGAAGGAAAATCAAAACGACCAGCATTAAAAACTGGAAACATTTCAACAATAAAGGATGGAAATTTTTCATTATTCGACCTACCTGTCAGCATTATATATCAGGTTCCTGGCGCCAACGCATGAAATCAGGATCGTTTCAATCCTGTAAATACAAAATTGACGCCGGGGGTATCCAATCTGTTCCCCGGTGGGCAGTTTTCTGATCGTTGAATCCGTTCCCGATCGATTCGTGATATGATGATTCGCATCATGAACTGCGCCGAGATCCTTCACCTGTACGATGAACAGATGCGCAAGGGCATGACCTACCCCGATATGCGCAAGGAAAGCCTGCCGAATGTGGTTCGCTTCACGCGCCCCGCGCCGGGAACCAACTTCATCCTGTACAGCCGTCTGGATGGCGCCCATGTGGATGAAGCGATTGAGGAGCAGGTGGCGTATTTTCGTCATTTTAATCAGCCATTCACCTGGAAAGTGTACGCGCACGACGAGCCGCCCGATCTGCTGAAGCGGCTGGCGGCGCACGGCTTTGATCCGCAGGACGAAGCTGCGTTAATGGCGCTTGATTTGCAGGCGATCCCCGCCGATCTGACGGCGCCGCGGCGCAGCATGGATCTACGCCGCATCACCCGGAGTGAAGACCTGGGTGATTTGGTGAGTCTGATGGAGATGGTGTGGGGCGGCAATTTCGATTGGATGTATGAACGTATCGGCGCGCACCTCGAAATTCCCGATTTTCTCAGCCTGTATATGATTTACGAAGCCGACCAGCCGGTATGCGCCGGATGGACGTATTTTCACCCCGGCACGGTCTTTGCCGATTTGTGGGGAGGGTCCACGCTGCCGATGTACCGCAAGCGGGGATTTTACACCGCGCTGCTGGCGGCGCGCGCGCAGGAGGCAGCACAGCGCGGTTACCGTTACCTCACCATCGACGCGGGAGAGATGAGCGCGCCCATTGTGGCGCGGCACGGCTTCCAACGACTGACAACCGTGCACGACTGCCTGTGGGTGGGGGATCGTTTATAATACGTTCATCTTTAAGGATGTGAGTTTGCCATGTATGATTTGATCGCCTTCGATGCCGACGACACCCTGTGGGAAAACAATCTGCTCTACCTGCAAATGGAGGAGCGGGTGAAATCCATGCTGGCGGCTTACCCCGGCGCGGAATCCTTCAGCCCGGCGCTGGCGAAAACCGAAAGCCGCAATTTGCAGTACTTTGGTTATGGGGTGATGAGTTTTGTGCTGTCCATGGTCGAGAGCGCCGTGCAGGTCACCGGAGGGCGAGTATCCGCCGACGATCTGAACGCCATCGTGCAGATCGGCAAGGAGATGATCTCCGGCGAGGTGAAGCTATACCCGGGGGTGGAGTCGACGCTGCGGGCGCTGGCTGCGCGTTACCGCATGATCCTGATCACCAAGGGCGATCTGCTGCATCAAATGTCCAAAGTGGAGCGCTCGGGGTTGAAATCCTGTTTTGTGGATGTACATGTGGTGGTAGAAAAGGACCGCGAAACCTACGCTTCCATTCTGGCAAAACACGGGGTGACGCCGGAGCGGTTTCTGATGGTGGGCGATTCAATGCGCTCGGATATCCTGCCTGTGCTGGAGCTGGGCGGTTCGGCGGTGTATGTGCCCAACGGCGATACCTGGTCGCACGAACGGCGCGAAAAGCCCGCCGGGTTCGATGGGTGTCTGCACGAGGTGGAACAGTTTTCGCAGTTGGCGGACCTATTGGGATAATGAAGTAAATTTTCGCCAGTTTTATTTTTGGAAAATGGTTTGCTGAGGCTGGATGAGTTTCGAGAAGACCCGCCCTCATCCCAACCTTCTCCCTGGGGGAGAAGGAATTAATGACCTAACCCTAAATCCCTTCCCTCACAGGGAAGGGACTTTCAGACCTAACCCTAAGTCCATTGCCTGAAGAGAAGGGACTTTTAGACCTAACCCAAAATCCTTTACCTGAAGGGAAGGGACTTATAACCTAACCCTAAATACTTTGGCTGAAGGGAAGGGACTTTAAGAAGCTATTGAGCAGTCGGGAGGATGAAGCCCGCCTGACGCAGGATTTCACGAATCATGTCTTGATTGGGCAGCAAAATCCACATGCCGTCCCACGACCACGAAGGCGTGGCTTGATTTTCAGTGATCGAGAAGCGGTGGATCGAATCATCCGGTGATTTAAGCACGCGGGTGGCGAGCGGGAAGAACGAAAGCGCATCCTCGACGCTCATATTCGTCTGCACGTTCTCCTGGAGCGCAGTCTGCGCCGCCGACAGCTTT
>JBDKTF010000521.1:0-3266 GCA_039680295.1 Anaerolineaceae bacterium | reverse complement strand
GTCTTTACCCTGTCTGGTTTGCCGGCGGGGAATTACACCCTGCGCGCCATGCACGAGGGCAGCCAGCCAGTGTATTATTCGGGCGGCGCCAATTGGTCTGACGCCACGCCAGTGATGGTCACCTCTGGGGAATCAACAGCCAATATTGATTTTCAACTTCCAGATGAAACCGGTGAAGACCCAGACCTTCTGACGCTGCGGCAGTCCACAACGATGCCCGAGATGTACGACCCCGGATGGACAGATTTTGCGCACAATGGATATCTGGTGGATCAAATCTTTGCTGGAATGACGCGCATCGCCCCTGAAGACGGCTCGACGATCAAGAATCTGGTTTCCTCGTGGGCTGTCAAGGAAAATACAGACAGCACCGAAGAATGGACGTTTACCTTACGAAATGATCTGAAATGGAGCGACGGCTCTCCGTTAACTGCCGCGGATCTGCGCTATGGGCTCTTGCGCGATCTGAAAATGGATAAGGACGCCAACATCGTCTATAACATGATGGTGATCCAGGGCGCAGAGGCTTACAACCAGGGTACGGTCGGAGCCGATCAGGTCGGGGTAACGCTCGATGAAGCCGACCCGGAGCACGTGATCCATTTCACGCTGATCACCCCCACTGCGTTCTTCCCGACCCTGATGTCGACCATGCCGGTTCGTCCCATCCCGCAGATGCTTGCGCAGGCGTTTCCGGATACCTGGCTGGAGCCGAATAAACTGATCACCAGCGGTCCATACCGGCTGATTGAGATCGACGCGAATCATGTGTTATTGAAGAAGAACGCGAATTTTATCGATCAAGCCAACGTGCAAATCCAGCAGGTCGTAATCCAGAGTGTTCCCAAAGATGAAGTATACGGGAAATACCTGAGCGGCGAACTGGATACCGCCACCATTCCAGGCGCGGCGATGAACGCTGCGAACACCGACCCAGACGTGAAAGCGGCGCTTAACCTGGTGCCTCAGCAGTGCACAACGTACGCGGGATTCAATATTCAGACACTCCCGGTTGGCGATCAGCCTGTGGATGAAGTGCTTTTACGAAAAGCGTTGATTGAAGCCATCGACCGGAATGCTTTTGTGGCTGCCATGGGCGGCGGGATTTCCACTGCCTGGACGTTTATTCCCCCAGGCGTGATCGGACATTCCGATCCATCTGCCGGGATTCACCTGGATTATGATCCGGATCAGGCGCTCGCCGATATCAACGCAGCCTACGGCGGAAATTATACCGGGCTGCCTGAAATCACGATTTACTATTCAAACGACATCTCCAATGCCGATGTTCAGCGCGCGGAGATGGAATACCTGGCAAATGCGTGGAATCAACTTCTGAATACGCATTTTGTTGTCGCCGGTATTCCTGCCAGTGAGTATACAAATCGGATTGCCACAAATCAGATGTTCACCTATTTCCGCGGATGGTGTTCGGATTACAACGACGGTTACAACTTCCTGTCGTTCCTTTCCAGCTCACCCATGTTTGGCGGATGGCAAAATTCGACGTTCAATCAACTCTTAAACGACGCGTTAAGCCAGCCGGACGAAATCCAGCGGGCTGCCATCTATCAGCAAGCCGAAGAAATTGCGCTGAAGACGGACGCCATCCTGGTGCCGTTGTATTACAACGTCAGCCCGATCCTTTCGCGTGGATTTGTGCGCAGTTTTGGCGTGGGTGGGTCGGATTACATCGCTGATTGGACACTGGACCGCACCGATGAGCAGGTGATCGGCGCACAGGTGACTTCGCTGTCTGCCCAGGCGGAAGACACCCTCTTTACTCCGGCAGGCGAAGGCGGCGCGGTTGCCTATACAATTCCTGAAGGCGCCTTCCCGGCGGGTACCACGTTGACCCATACGGGGAAACTGACCTACAACCTGACTAATCTGCCGGATGGAAAATCGAAGACCTCGCTGTATTTCACCCTTCAGACGGAAGGTGCGGGGAATACTCCGGTCGCGGCTGCCGCGGATTATACGCTCACTGTCCATTACGCCCAGGCAGAAGTTGATACCTCGCACCTGATGGAGAACTCTCTGGCGCTGTACTATTGGGACAACGCAGCCGGTCAGTGGGTGAAAGATTCCAACAGCCAGGTTAACCCGACGACGAACACCATCACCACCCATTCTCAACACCTGGGTGATTGGCTGGTCATGGGAACGGAAGGGACGAACCACGTGTTCATTCCTCTTGTGGTCCGGTGAATTTGAACCATCCATAAATCAAAACAGCGAGGATCGGCAAACACCGACCCTCGCTGTTTTTCAGAATGCTGGCGTCTATTCTTTTTCGTGGGTGATGCTGCGAATTGCCTGATAGAGCGGGCGCAGGCGGGAGTAAATGCCTTCGTATACTTCGTGATACAGGCGGTCGTAAACGGTGTGCGTGGCGGCATCCGGTTCAAAGGTGTCGCCCAGATGGGTCATTTCGCGCACAGCGGTGGCAAAATCGGGGTGAATGCCCATGCCCACGCTGGCGGTAATGGCGGCGCCCAATCCGGAGGCTTCGTAAACGTGCGGGCGTGAAGCGGGCAGTCCGAAGATGTCGGCAGTGAGCTGCATGGCGGAGTTGCTCTGGCTGCCGCCGCCTGCCACGCGCAGCGAGTTCACCGGAACCCCGGTGCGCTTCATGGTGCGGTCCAATCCATCGCGCAGCGCATACCCCAATCCTTCATGAATGGCGCGGTAAATGTGGGCGCGGGTGTGGACGGCGCTGAAGCCGATGATCGCTCCACGCGCTTCGGGACCGGGGTATTTCAAACCGGGCGACCAGAACGGCTGCAAGACCAGTCCTTCGGAGCCGGGGGGTACGATGCGCACCAGATCATCAAAAAGCGATTCGGGCGGCACACCCTGCTGGGCGGCAAGGACCTGCTCGCGCTGTCCGAACTCGTTCAGGAACCAGTTGACCATCCAATAACCGCGGTAAATCTGAATTTCCAGATTGTATGCGTTGGGTTCGGCGGCGGGGTAGGGGGGAATCAGGGGGATGACTTCGATATATTTCTGGTGGGTGGTATTGATGGTGGCGGATGAACCGTAACTGATTGCGGCGACATCCGGCGTGATGCAGCCGGAACCGAGAACTTCGCAGGCTTTGTCGGCGGCGGCAGCGATGAGGGTCAGCCCGGCGGGAATGCCGGTGGCTTCGGATGCAGCCGGGGTGATGACGCCCAGGGGACTGCCCACCGGGATCAGCTCGGTGAGTTTATCGGGGGTGATTGCGAGCGCCTGCCATTTCCAGTCCCATTTTTTCGCCC
>JBDKTF010000174.1:0-2518 GCA_039680295.1 Anaerolineaceae bacterium | reverse complement strand
GATGGGATCTTCTCTTCCCGTGGAGGTGAGGCGGAATCAAGCCTGACCGGATGGGATCTTCTCTTCCCGTGGAGGTGAGGCGGAATCAATCCTGACCGGATGGGATCTTCTCTTCCCGTGGGGGCGAGGCGGAATCATTCTTGCAGAAAATGCAATTCGCCTTTTGCCTCGCCCCCAACAGAATATCCAAAATTCCATAGATTCTATGGAACCGATTGGCTGGCATTCCCATCAGACCGGCTGAATCTTGCTTAGATCCATGTAAAAGACTTCCCACAGGTGATCATCGAGGTCAAAAAAGCTGAGACCGTACATGCCGTCCATCTCCATGGGCGGGTTGGCAAGCTTTGCTCCTGCGTCCAGCGCGCAGTTGACCAGTGAGTCCACCTCATCACGGTCACCCAGAGCGAGCGACACGATGGATTCAGTATTGACGCGGGCGTTAGCGATCTCTTTGGGGGTGAAGGTTTTGAAGAACTTTTCCACCAGCAGCATGGCGTACATATTCTCGCCAATGATCATGCAGGTGGCATTCTCATCGGTAAACTGTGGGTTGAAAGAAAATCCGAGTTTGGTGAAAAACGCCACCGATCGTTTAAGGTCCTTTACCGGTAAATTCACGAAAATCTGGTTGACCATTTTTATCCTTTCGCTGTTACGTTCCATTACGATTGAACGGCGCTCATCTCCCGCGGCAGTCTGCCTTTCAACTGCGCCGGGGTAAGCGTCTCAGCGGCGGCGATCAGCTCGCGAGCCGAATCGACCTGATCCCAGGTATTCCACAACAGCACCCCGCGAACCCGTTGGTCTTTCAGGTAATAAATCACGCCCTTGCGAAAGGGTTCGACCCAATCGGAAAAGGTTTCAAGACGTGAATCAAGAACGCCGACCGCCTCGTAACCCAGATCGAAGAGATCTGAGTAGAAAAAAGACTGGTGCGCGTAAGGCAGATCGCGCCCAGCCATGTTGGCTCCGGCAGCCCTGCCCATTTTCAGGGCATTATCCTCATGCTCAACGCGCCGCCATTGTCCGAGGGCAGGTTCGAAGAAAGATGCCACATCGCCCGCGGCATAAATATCCGGCTGGTTGGTCTGCAGGTGATCGTCCACCAGAATGCCTCCGCTGGCTTCGGCTCCCCCCACGCTGATCCCGGCGCCTGCCGCCAGCTCTGTGTTGGGACGAATGCCGATCCCCGCGATGATGTGATCGACCCGTACTTCCTGCCCATCTCGCGAAACCATTCTGAATCCGTCACCCAGGCGCTCGATCCCCTGTATTTCGAGACCTGCCCGCACATCGACGCCCTTGCTGCGGTAGGTTTCATTGAGCGACCGCGCCAGATCCTCCGGGAAGAGACGCGCTCCAATCCCAATCTCAGGGAAAACCATAACAACCTTTTCGCCATTGATGGCAAGCGCAGCCGCAATTTCGGAACCAATAAATCCGCCGCCAATGACGCCAAAGGTCTTGCCCTGTCCCATCCAATTGCGCAGGGTGTGGTAATCATCCAGCGTGCGGAAATAAACGATTTCCTCCGGTCCAAAGGGCAGTTTCCGCGGCGCGCCGCCGGTCGCAATCAGCAATTTGTGATAACTCACGGCGTTCCCATCGGCGGTCTGCACCTGTCTGCGCTGCGGATCGATCGCCCTGGCAGCCGTTCCAAGCAGCAGGGTGAGATTTTCAGCCGGCAGCTTGCGCCAGATTTTGTCTTCGCTTTTGCCCAGCCAGAGCTTTTTGGAAAGGTCAGGGCGGTCGTACGGACGATAAGTCTCGTCGCCGAGAATGGCGATGCTGTCTTCGGCATCCACCTCGCGAATCCCCAGCGCAGCCGCCGCAGCGGTCATTCCGCCGCCAATGATCAGGTATTTAAAAGGTTCCAAATCAACCTCCTGAGGGTATCACCCCCCTGATACAAACCCTGCCTATCAGTTTCCATCGCTCAACGGAAATATCAGGCAGGTTTCATCTTGCTGAGGTCCATGGTAAAGACCTCCCAGCAGTGCCCATCCAGATCCCGAAAACTGCGGTTGTACATGCCTTCCATATCGATCGGCGGTTTGGTCATTTTTCCGCCTGCGTTCAGCGCGCGGTTGACCAGTGCATCCACCGCATCCCGGCTTTCCACCGCCAGCGATACGATCGTTTCGGTGGACCGCGCGGTATCCGTCATTTCATTGGGAATGAACTCTTTGAAGAAGGTTTCCACCAACAGCATGGCGTACATATTTTCGCCGATGATCATGCAGGTGGAATTTTCATCCGTAAGCTGCGGATTGAAAGAGAAGCCAAGTTTGGTAAAGAATTCAACCGAGCGTTTAAGGTTCTTAACCGGTAAATCGACGTACATTTCGGAAATCATTTTTTAGCCGTTCGTCAATAACTTGCTGACCGTTTGAACACGGCACGATCTCCATCAGGGCTGCCCCTCTCCGGGGGAGGGATGATATGCCATCTTCATATACACATCTCCACGCCTCAGTTCATCCAGCATTTGCATCAGGCGTTTCTGCCGGGTTTC
>JBDKTF010000180.1:0-10512 GCA_039680295.1 Anaerolineaceae bacterium | reverse complement strand
TGGGTGCCGATGACCACGCGAATGGAGCCGTCTTCCAATCCGGCGCGGATTTCCTGCTTTTCAGCTTCGGAAGTGTCGCCGACCATCAGACGGATTTCTTCGGGCTTCAGGGGAGAATTTTCATCCTCAGGGTTCGCCAGCAGACGGGTGAAGCTGCGGTAGTGCTGTTCGGCGAGGATGCTGGTGGGTGCCATGACGGCTGCCTGGGCATTCTGCCGGGTGACGGCTGCCACTGCCAGCGCAGCGACGACCGTCTTGCCCGATCCGACATCCCCCTGAAGCAGACGGTTCATGGGTCTGCCGGAGCGCAAATCAGCACGGATATCGGCAAATGCCTTTTGCTGGGCTTGCGTCAGTTGATAAGGCAGGCGGGTGGTTTGGATTGCCACCCATTCATCGGCGACTTCAAAAATCTGTGCGGTGGCGTTTTGCCAGTTGAATTTTTGGCGCAAGACGCCGAGCTGCATCAGGAATATTTCATCGAAAGACAGCCGGTGGCGCGCCTGACGCAGCATGTCGGCAGAATCGGGAAAATGAATCTGTTGGAGGGCAATCGGAAGGTCGATCAGTTGGGCTGATTCCAGTATCGAGAGCGGCATGTAATCGGATAGGCGCGAAGCGTAGTGCATGACCGTCTGATGCATCAAACGGCGCAGCCAGTTCTGCGTTACCCGCGCCGTCAGCGGATACACAGGAACGATGCGGTTGGTGTTCAGTTGTTCCCGTTCCAGGCTTTCCCATTCGGGGCTGTTCATCACCAGCCGACCCAGATACTGCTCGATGCGACCGGAGAGGACAATTTGCGAACCGGGGCGCAGCTTGGTCGTCAGCCAGGGCTGATTGAACCAGGTCACACGTAATGCGCCGGTGCCATCCGAGACGATGGCTTCAGTCAATTGAACTGATCCGCTGCGGGCAGAGCGCACATCGATGCTTTGCACCGAAGCGATTACGGTCACCTCTTCACCGTAAAACAGGTGATTGATGGGTTTGAGCTGGCTGTAATCGTCGTAACGGCGGGGGAAATAATAGAGCAGGTCTCCCAGCGTGTTCAGACCCAGCGCCGCCATGGTTTGCGCGTGCTGCGGTCCAATTCCGGGCAGCACCGTCAGGGGAGCGTTCAGCCCCTGCGGGTTTTCTTCATCGCGAATGGCGGCGCGCGGAGCTCGCGGCGGCATGGATGAGCGCTGTCCTGATTCGGCGCCTGCCTGCGGGGCGGGATGCTGCGGACGTGCCGGATGCGTTGGACGGGCGCTTTCTACCGGTTTGGGCGACGGGGGTTGAAGGGTTTCGGCAGGACCACCGTGCAGGGATTGAAAGCGTTTCCACAATCCTTTGAGAACATCTGCGCGCGCTTCAGGGGTAAGGGTGGGGTAGTCGTGCAGACGGCTGCTGACAGCCTGAATTAAATCCTCGGGCAAACCATCGACCCGCGCTTCGGCTTCCCAGGTAGCCAACATTTTGTCCAGACCGCCGACCACGGCGCGGTTGTCATATCCGCGTTCGGCTTCCAGACGGAACATTTTTTGTATTTTTTCCAATGATTGCTGCATGGGCACATTTTACCTTATTTCATGAAAATCGATGGAAAATCTTGCGTGGTGAAAACAATACGCGGCGGTTTGAATCACCAACCGCCGCGCTGATCGTTGAAATCGGTCGCTTGAAGCTCACGCTTCAGGTTTTTCAATGGCGAACACACCCACCGTTCGCGGACCCAGGAGCGTTGCCAGCCACAGACTGATGGGATGTTCGCTGAAGGACGTCTCTGGGAAGCAGTCTCCGGCGTGTTCACGCAGTGCGTGGGCTTCATGCCCGAGGGATGGTGAACATTGGATGAATGCGATGTGCGACAAATCGTCGAATTCATCCACGAATTCCTGGAAGTAATCCTGCAAGTGACGCAGATTGCGCACCTTTTCCAGCGGGGTGAGCCTGCCTTCTTCCATGGTATAGAGCGGATACAGTCCCAGCATTTCACCCACCAACGCCTGCCCGGCATCGAGCAAACCGGCTTGCTGCAGGTAGGTGAGCCCTGGAATGGAGAACACAGTGTAAATATGAGGGATGGCGCCGCGCACGAGACATTCGATATCCGCCACCGATGCGCCCGCCGCTGCTGCCCCGGCAGCGGTTTCCACCAACACTCCCAGACCAATGGAGGTGGTCTGGGAGTCGATGACCTGAACATTCACCTGTCCGCGCACCGCTTCCGATGCCTGGCGGGCGTTGGCAACCGTCTGGCTGAGTGAAGACGATAAAAAGATCGCCACGATTTCAGAATAAATCTGCCCCAGATGAAGAAATAATTCGACAAACTCTTCCGTTGACGGGGGAATCAAGCGGGGTTCCAGACCCTTGCGCGCCGATGCCGGTAAAGATGAGACTTTCCATTGGTTGCCATTCTCAGCCGGTTCGATGGGGAGATTCAGAGACACCATGAGAGGCGCTATGCGAACCAGGTCATTACCCGGAAAGAGCGGTTTGGTGAACTGAGCGGTGCTGTCGGTGAGAATGCAAACAGGGTTCATAGGTTATTCAATGGACATGATGAATTGATAATGGGGTTGTCCGCCGTCGTGGACTTCCACTTCTTGATTGGGATAAGCCGAGCGAATTTTGTCAGCGATGCGATTGACTTCCGTCTTGGCGATGTCTGAGCCGTAGAAGAGGGTGATGCGTTCGCGGTCGATTGTGCCGGCTTTTGCCAGCATTCCGAGGCAGGCTTCTTCCAATGTGTTGGCGGAATACACCAGTTTACCGTTCAGCAGCGCAATGATTTGACCCTTGCTCACATTGACGCCGTTGATCTCCACCGTACGGGTGGCGATGGTGATTTCACCGGTTTCAACGTCGTGCAGCGCGTCGGTCATTTCTTTGACCACATCCTCCAGATCACCATCTGGAGTGGCGCGCATCATGGCTGAAAGCCCCTGCGGAATGCTGACGCTGGGTACGATGCCCACCTTTTTGACCGTGACGCTGGCGGCAGTCTGCGCCGCGAAGATGATATTCTTATTATTTGGCAGGATGATGACGCGATCCGTCGGCAGATCCTCGAAGGATTTGATGATCTCCTCCGTGCTGGGATTCATCGTCTGCCCACCTTCCACGATGGCAGCCACACCCAGACTGGCGAAGATGCGCGATAAACCTCCGCCGGGCGAAACGGCTACCACGGCGATCTGACCCGCTTCAATCGGCGCCAGATTGAGTTTGCTGCTGGCTTGCTGTTGTTCCGTTTCCATCTGGGCGAGTAGGTTTTCCATGGCAACCTTGGTGATCGTGCCCAGTGTCATGGTGTAATCGATCGGTTCGTAGCGTTTTTCCAGGGGAACGTGGATGTGCATGCGGTACATGCCGTCACCTTCACCCACCTGAATGGACGTGCCGATGTCAGCCAGTTCGCTGTAGAAACGATCGAGTTCGAGCGGCTGGAAGGGGCGGAAATCCACCACCACTTCGTAGTCCTGACCGGGTTCCACTGCGTCCATGGCATTTTCGAGGTTCATGCTCGCCAGAGGTTGAACAGTGGTCAACGGCGTTTCGAGCGAAAGACCCTTGACCTGCCTTTGCATACCTTCCAGAATGAAGAACAGTCCTTTACCGCCCGAATCGACCACCCCTGCCTGTTTGAGCAAGGGCAGCAGTTCGGGGGTGTGCTTTACGGATGCATCCGCAGCTTCCACCAACAGATCCAGGATCTCAGATAAATCGGTCGTCGTGGTGAGCGCTGCTTCGCCGGCGGCGGCGGTATCTTTCGCCACGGTCAGAATGGTTCCTTCCACCGGGCGAACCACGCCTTTGTAAGCCGTGTTCTTGCTCTCCAGCAATGCCGATACCAGCGTTTTGGCATCCATGGTTTCCAGATTATCCAGACCGCGGGCAAATCCACGCCAGAGCTGAGAGAGAATCACGCCTGAATTGCCGCGGGCGCCCATCAGCGCGCCCTGCGAGATGGCGTGCGCCATCTTACCAATATTTCGTTCACCCGAATTGGCAACTTCATTGAAGGCAGCCTGCATGGTGAGAACCATGTTTGTGCCTGTATCACCATCAGGAACGGGGAAGACGTTCAGCGCATTAACCGTCTGCTGGTTTGTTTTTAGCCAGGTGAGCGCAGCTTCAAGGAGTTCCTTTAGCCCCTGACCATCCAAAGTGGTTTTTTGGGTTGGAATCTCATTTTCCAATCCCGAATTGTTGCGTTCTTCGACACTCATAATTCTCCAAAAATGTTTTTATATGCAAATTTCAGCCGACGGCTAATCTGGATTGCTGATGCGCAGCCCGCGAATGTGAACGTTCACTTCACGAACCGGGAGCCCAATGGTGCGCTGCACATGATAACGCACACTGTCTGCCACACTGGCAGAAACTTCTTTGATACGGGTACCGTATTCCACGATGATATACAGGTCGATGCGAATCTGGTCATCTTCGTAGTTGATGTCAATTCCCTGCGAGGGATCTTTAACAAGAACATGCGCCAATCCATCAACCAGATTCTTGGCAGCCAACCCAACCACCCCATAAGACAGCATGGCTGCGTGAGAGGCGATGGTAGCAATTGCCTGGTGCGAGATATAAATATTCCCCAAAGAATTTCGATCTTCATTCATAATAGACCCTTTGCCTTTATGCTTAACAACGCTCCTTGTATTTGGTTGCGGACTGTGGTAAAATCCATCCCTGCCGGAAGGTTGCCCTGTGCAGATCACCGGCATTCTACTGCACTCATGGTTGGGAAAGGACGTAAATCAGATGGCGAAGTGTTCCGCATGTGGTAAAACGACGACCTTTGGTCATAACCGGAGCTTTTCATTGCGCGCGACCCGCCGCGCTTTTCACCCGAACCTGCAGAAGGTGACGGTGATTGAGAATGGGCACAAAGTTCAAAAAGTTTTGTGCGCCAAGTGCATTCGGACAATGGCAAAGACCGCGTAATCAAAAATTCAACTCCTAAGACAAAGACCTCGGCGCAAGCCGCGGTTTTTGTTTAACCACCAATTTGTTCACGAAGCGCCTGCAACCCGGCAGCGATTCCCTGGGGGTGTTTAAATATCGCTGTGGCTGCCACAAACGCATCGGCGCCCGCCTCACGAACCTGAGCCGCGTTCTTTGCGGTGATCCCGCCGTCCACTTCCAGCGCAGCAGTGGGGTTGACTTCATCCAGCATGGCGCGGATCTCGCGGATTTTCGGCAGCATGGACGAGATAAATTTTTGACCGGAATACCCCGGGTTGACGGTCATGACCAGCACCATGTCCACCATGGGAAGGACCTCTTTAAGCGACGCGGCAGGGGTACCGGGATTCAATGTAACAGCCGGATGCGCCCCCAGCTCGCGGATGGATTCGAGGGTGCGGTAAAGGTGCGGGCAGGTTTCCACGTGCACGGTCAGATAATGGGCGCCAGCTTTCACGAACGCCGGAATGATACGCTCGGGCTGTTCGATCATCAAATGCACATCCAGCGGCAGCGGTGTGATCGAACGGCAGGCTTCCACGATGAAAGGTCCCATGGTGATATTGGGCACAAAATGCCCATCCATGACGTCGATGTGAACCCAGTTCACACCGCCCATTTCGGCGGCATGAATTTCCTCGCCAAGGCGGGTAAAATCGGCAGACAGGATGGATGCAGAGATGACGGCAGGTTTCATGGGATGCCCAATATACTGTTGGATTGGAAGAAAAGATAGATGTACAGCCAGAACGGGATCAGCCCGCCCACAGCCACCACCGCCAGCAATCCGAGGAGGAGGTTCGCCCAATCGGTGGGCGTCTGCGGCGCTTCCGCTGCCTCGGCGGGCGCTTCCCATGTAGAGGGCGCCACCGGAACCACTGTGGTCGGCGCTTCGGCAGCCGTGACCGGCGAGGCAACCGTGGCACTGTCTGACGGACTGGCAAAGCCCATCAAGACGTGTCCCAGTTGGTCGGCGGTGCGATAGCGCGCTGCCGGTTCTTTGGAAAGCACCTTCAGAACAATCTGTTCCAGTGCGGGGGGAATAGCCGGGTTGAATTGGCGCGGCGGCACAGGCATGTCTTCACGGTGCATGCGCGCCAGTTCACTGGCATCCTTGGAGATAAACGGCAGTCTGCCGGTGAGCATTTCATACAGAATGACGCCCAGCGAATATACATCGGAAGCCGGGGAGGGAGCGCCTCCGGCAGCCTGTTCCGGTGAGAAATACTGCGGCGAACCCCAGACCACGTCTGATTTTTCGTCGGGACGGATCGAAGAAAGCGCGCGGGCGATGCCAAAATCGGTCACCTTCAAGCGTTGATCTGAAGAAACGATCATGTTGTGAGGTTTGATGTCGCAATGCACCAGCCCGGCGCGGTGCGCGTAGCCCACGCCAGCGCACGCCTGCACCATCAGGTGCACAGTTTCTTCGATTGAAAAAGGTGAACGCTGACGGATCAGGGTTTTTAGATCGGGTCCGGGCATGTATTCCATGACGATGAACAGCCGCCCTTCGTCCAGACCAAAATCGTGCACAGTGACGATATTGGGATGCGAAAGATTGGCGGCTGCACGGGCTTCCTGACGGAAGCGTTCACGAAATGCCCCATCATTGGAAAAATCTTCACGAAGAATCTTGATGGCAACCGGGCGTTCCAGCATTAAGTCACGGGCGAGATAAACAATTGCCATCCCTCCCGTGCCGAGGGATTGTTGGAGTTGGTAACGGTTGCTCAGAAGTGCAGGTTCAGTCATTTTTTTATATTGATCCCTTGGAGATTATATCATAACGACCGTGGATTGAAACTCTGGAACTACGATATAATGAACCCACTTGATCTGATCCTGTTCTTCGCGAAAACACTGCCGTGAAACCGATCATGACCTATATCAAATCTCATCCACACTCCGTTCTTCTTCTGGCATTTTTCCTGCTTCCGGCATGACGATGAAAAACAAAAATTTTCTTCAAGATTTTTTGCAGCCCCGCATCATTCTGATCGGTATCGGCGTGGCAATTTTTCTGTTGATCCTTTTCATCGGCGGAATCATGCTGCTGCGCCGTCCGCTGGCTTCATCCGCTCAAACGACCGCGGTGGTGACGATTCTTCCGGCGCCCACCCTGACGCCCACCCTGCAATTGCCCACGTCTTTAACGCCGGGCGCAAATGCAAATCAGACTCCGGCGCCTGCCGCCCCCGGTGAGATTGGGGTAGGATCGTATATCAAGATTGTTGGAACCGGCGGCGATGGTCTGCGTTTACGCGCTGATCCTGGAAAGAACGGCACACCGCTTTTCCTGGGAATGGACGAAGAGGTCTTCGAGGTAAAAGATGGTCCGCGCGAAGCGGATAATCTGACCTGGTGGTATCTGGTGTCGAATTACGATCCCAATCGGGCGGGTTGGGCAGCCTCTGAATACCTGGAAGTGGTGAAATAACCCCTGGAAATGTGACTGCAATTGGGTTGCATAATTCGCGGAACCCGTCTATATTGAATTTGTGAATGTTGAGTTATGGTAGACCGGTGGAAAGCCGGATTATGGGTGTAATACACAAGATGAGCGAACCGATTCCCACCGCGGTCACCGCCGACCGCACCCAAAAGATGATGACGGTCACATGGAATGACGGGCACCTGAGCGTGTATCCTTTCACACTGCTGAGGGCAGGTTGCCCATGCGCAAGCTGCCGCGGCGGGCATGAAAACATGCGCCCAGACCCTGATCCGGGTGTGTTCGATGTGATTCTGCCAGAATCGCCGGCGGTACACTTAACCCGGGTGGAGGGTGCGGGCAATTACGGGATCATCATTCAGTGGGAAGATGGTCATCATCACGGAATATACAACTGGCACTATCTGCGGGCGCTTTGTCCTTGCCCGCAGTGCAGACAGGGCGCATGAGATGCCGGACGATCCTTCACTCGATCGCGTTTATGCATACGTGGAAGAGGCTTATCTGCATAAACAGGTAGGCGTGGTGCTGGCGAGCTGCATGGAAGCGACCAGTCCTGCTCCGCTGTACGAGTGGGTGCAGGCATTGTTTCTCGCCGGACCGCAGAGTCTGCGGGTGATGCAGCATATTCTGGACGAAACGCACTCGCGCAAACAGCAGGTGATGAACGATCTGATGCAGGTCTGGGATGGCTTTGTTCGCAACCTGGAAAGCTGCGGCATTTCTCTGGGGAACAGCATTACACCAGGGCGGATTACCGGGATGAGAGTCAATGGATTTCGCAGTTTACTGCGCGACCAATGGATAACCGATCAGGAAGTGGAAAAAACCTGCCTGCGACTGTTTCGTGATACACGCGATCTGGTGCGCAGTTTGGGAAAGCATATTGAGCTTCTCGATGAGATCGAGAATTATCTGGCGGATTGGATGCTCGGGCTGTTCTATGCATCCACCCACGAACAGAGCAAGGGAAAATCCGCCGGGCAGAATCTTGTGATGTAATCGCAGAAAAAACAATCGAAAAAAACGCCCTCTTCAACTGGAGAGGGCGTTTTGATGTGTTAACCGAAGCTTATAGGTCGTAATATTGTTCGATCTCGTATGGATGCGGGCGGACGCGAATTTGATAATCTTCATTGCGCTTGGCGCGGATCCAATCGCGGATCATTTCTTCATCAAATACGGCGCCTTCCAACAGGAAGCCGTAATCTGATTCCAGCGCGCAAAGGGCTTCTTCCAGCGAAGTGGGCAAGGCTTTGATCGTTTTGCGCTGCTCTTCCGTCCAATTGAAGATGTTATCGTTGATGGGACCGAAACCTTCGGCGGTGGGATCGATCTTCTTCCGAATGCCGTCCATACCCGCCATAAGCATGGCTGACATGGCGAGATACGGATTGCAGGTGGCATCGGGTGGGCGGAACTCGAAACGAACCTTGTCGGGTTGGGTGGCATATGCCGGGACCCGGATCGCAGCGCTGCGGTTGCCTGATGAGAAGAAAGCGTTGACCGGGGCTTCAAAACCGGGCACCAGACGGCGGTACGAGTTGGTGCTGGGGTTGGTGAACGCCAGCACGGCTGGCGCATGTTTGAGCAGTCCGCCGATGTAGTAAAGGGCTGTCTGGCTTAACAGGCTGGGACCATCGGGGTCGTAGAACGCGTTGACACCACCTTTGAACACCTGCTGGTGAAAATGCATTCCGCTGCCCGCTTCTCCATACAGCGGTTTGGGCAGGAAAGTGACGCTCTGACCGGATTGGTGCGCCACCATCTTGGTGACATATTTAATCATCATGGAGGCGTCTGCCGCGAGGAGCATGCCCATCAGGGGTGTTTCGATTTCGCACTGACCGGGTCCGCCCACTTCGTGGTGGTGGTATTTCACCGGTACGCCCATGCTTTCCAATGTGCAGACCATGCGGCTGCGCAGATTGTAAAGCCGGTCTTTGGGTGGAATGGCATGGTAACCACCGTGCATGGGGATCTGATAACCCTGGTTATCCACGCCGCTGTTCCAACCGGCTTCGCTGGAATCGACGCGGTAACTGGCGACATTCACGCCGTTGTCGATGGAAACCTTATTAAAGACATAAAATTCAAACTCAGGACCCCAACGGGTTTCATCACCGATGCCAAGCTGCTGCATATAGGCTTCGGCGCGCCGGGCGATTTCGCGCGGGTCGCGGAAGTAAAGCTCCTTGGTGATGGCTTCCACCGTGTTGCAAATGAAACTGAGGGTGGGCACCTCCCAGAATGGGTCGACAAAACCGGTGCCCAATTCGGGGATCAAAGCCATATCCCCCGATTTGACGCTTTTCAGACCCACACTGGAGCCGTCGAAGCCGACGCCCGCTTTGAGCAGGCTGGGAGAAAACTCACTGGCTGAAAGGGTTACATGATGCCAGCGTCCCCAAAGATCACTGAACTTGAGGTCGATCATACGGATTTCACGTTCGCGTACAAAAGCAGCAGCAGCAGCGAAATCTTTGAACATACGGCGATGTCTCCTATCTTCCTTTCGTTCTTTGAACAGTATTGGATGAGGGTTACGATTTATGCCTGCGGTGATTCAGCCAGATGGCGCCGCCCAACAGCAAACCCGCAGCTGCCATACCCGCGGCTGCCTGTTTGACGGTTTTGGGTTCCATGCCGGGCATCACCACTTCGCCGTCTCCATAGGAGCGGAAAAGTTCACCCCAGGGGGTGTTCAGGGCGTCTTCCACGCGATTACGACCCACAAAGGGGTACCAATAGACGTTATGGTAAAAATTGCTGGCAAAATAGCTCCACGGCGCAATGGGGCTTTGCAGCAGAGGTTTTTCCAGCGGCTTCAGCGGACCGTGATAGATCATTTTTTGTCCGCGCGAAGCGAACGTGTCTTCCTGCTTAAAGTGCCACGGCGGTTCCTGCTCGATATCGTAGCCCACGATTTCGATCTGGCGCGGGTCGCCCACGCCCAATCCCTTTTCGTGCGCAAGGCGAATGAAGGGTATCTGCATGGGGTCAAAGCCCTGAAGCCTGGCAGAGATTGCGTCGATGGCGACCTGATCGGCGGAAGCCAGGATGATGTTCTTTTCATGCCAGTGCATCGCGCG
>JBDKTF010000439.1:0-3883 GCA_039680295.1 Anaerolineaceae bacterium | reverse complement strand
ACAGATGATATGGGCTCACCAACTTCAATTCTGTCACCCATTTCTTCTCTGCACGTGGAAGGACCCTCAATACTTCCTGTGTCGCCTGCGTGTATGCCCTTACCAGCCCGCCGGTTCCAAGCTTTATCCCACCGAAATAGCGCGTTACCACCACGACAATATCGCCGAGACCACTGCCCTGGAGTACCACAAGAATCGGACGCCCCGCGGTTCCAGCCGGCTCACCGTCATCGCTGCAGTGAGCTGTTACCGAGGCGCCGGAACCAATCAGAAAACCCGGAACATGGTGCGTCGCATCTGGAAACTCCCGACGGATGTCTTGAATAAACGAACGCGCTTCTTCCACTGTGAATGCCGGGGATGCGGAAGCGATAAATCGCGAACGGTCGATCTCGATTTCTGCGCGCACACGTCGGGCAGGGACAAGAATTTTATGTGTCATGTGATCATGATGATTTGATTCTGAATTGTCGTATGAACAAGCGGATTTTAACATGAATACGCAGTGGATAGAAGGAAATCGACCTGTGGAAGGATTATAATGAATATACCTTAACAAAAAAGGGATTCGCGAATGATTCAAACCTGGAAAATTCCTGCATCTTTATCGAATGTGCTCCTTTCTTTACCTCTTAATGGTGAATCGCTGGACGAAATTTCGAAACAAATCCCTGATGGGGCATATACGACATTTCGAACTTACCAGCGGTACCGGGTTTTAGGTTTGAGCAGTCATCTGGCAAGAATAGAGGAAACTGCAAGACTGGCAGGACACCCGGTTCAAATTTTGTGGAACCATTACCGATCACGGATGCGAGAAGTTATTGATACTTTCCCAACGGAAGGCGAGCTGCGTCTTCGACTGACATTGGATTTAAGTGTAACGGTAGGAGACATCTATATCTGTGTCGAACCGCTGCATGTGCCCACTGAGCAAGATTATCGGGAAGGGGTATCGGTAATATCGAAAAGGCTGCACCGGGAGAATCCAAAAGCCAAACTTACCCGGTGGATTGAGATTTCACGAGAAGTGCGCGAAAGTATTCCAGCAGGGACACACGAAGCCATCATGATTGGAGAAGATGGCGAATTGCTGGAGGGTTTGAGCAGTAATTTCTTTGCTGTTCGAAATAGAGAATTATGGACGAGCGAAGAAGGCGTCTTACTGGGGATTACACGCAAACTGGTGCTGGATGAAGCGCGGAAAATTGGAATACGATCTCATCTCCAGGGGGTGAACGTAAAGGACATCGGGGAAATTACCGAAGCATTTATTACCAGCACCAGCCGAGGTGTATTGCCGGTTGTCAAAATGGACGATGAAATTATTGGTAACGGCGATCCCGGAGCAATCACACAGCGTCTTCAGATGCTTTATGAACGCAGAGTGACAGAAGAACTGGAAGATATTTAAGGCAGGGGTGGGCGCGCTGCCAGTCGGGCGATTGCTTTCTGCGTTCCACGAGAGGTTGACACCCATTTTTCTTCATAAATCAGAATGCGCCAATCCTGAAAAATACGGCGCAATTCGCCTTCGTCCAATAAATTATCGGGGGTGAGTTCTGGCTTGACCTTCAAGACATCTTTGGTGAGTGTTTCAAACAGAAGCAATCCATCAGGCTTAAGAAGCGATTGGTATTGACGGCAGAGATTACGATCCAGATAATAAAAATTTGTGATCAAATCCAGCGGGGGAAGGCGAAAAGGGAGATGGGTTGTGTCTCCGACAACGGCATATATTTCCGGACAGCGTTTTTTCGCCAGCCGAACGCCATGAATGGAGATGTCGATACCCAATACGGTATACCCACGTTTTGCCAGAAAAGCGGCAGATCCACCGGCGCCCATGGCAACATCCAAAACCAGCCCGGACTGGGGAAGATAATCCTGACAGATCGACAACCATTCTCTGGCTGGCTGCAATTCATAATTGGATAATCCAGAATAACGTCGATTCCAGCGATGAGCGGCATCGGCGGCTGAATTACCAGCGGGCATGATGATCCTCCGCCCAACCAATCTGATTGTCAATTGCAATCGGTTCGCCATTCTCGGGGGTGATGGCGCCATCATAACGACCGATCATCTGATGAACCTCAGATTGAATAACCAACGCATTGGTTTTTGCGACCCGCTCATAGAACGGCGTAAAAGTCAATTGAACGCGGTTTGTAGCCGTGGTAGTTAATTTCCACGGTTTCATGAAATCGGCGGCGCTGTATTCCCATCGGATATCTTCATGGAGCTTTGTCAACTTACCATCCACAAAAAAACCGTTTTCGTTCATCCCTGTTCCGTCGGTCCATTTTCCACCCAGATTAATCCCAACCCGATGATGATCGTGGGTGCCAGAGAATCCACCCCAATTCCAAGAACTGACATATTTCCAAACACCGCGCCCAAAATCCAGACAGGAATTGGAATCACAGGGGTCAAACGAATTGGATTGACCATTCGTCTGAACGATACCTTCCACGGGCAGGCAGTGCTGTTTGGATGTAAATTGATAGCGTGTCTGGCTCCAGGGAATAATGACGTTCAACGTTTCTTGATCTTCAGGGTGGAAGACACGTAGATCGGCATGGAGCGGCTTGCCGCCGAAGGAATCACCATCCACACGGATCCGGGTGTATTGAGCTTCGCGTGTAAAGGCACAGGAAAGATGGGCATCATCGAAGTGAACGTCGCCATCGACGGTCGGCGGCAAATTGCACTCCTTACCAAAGGGGCGCATGATCGTTTGTTCGATAAATTCTTTGGTTTCAAAATCCAGATAATAGGCAAACACCAATCCCATGTAGTCGATATTCGAAACTGTAATGGAAAAAAGGAATTTCTGATTGGTGAAGCACCAGTAATTCCAAAGCTTCTTTCGGAATGGATGATGAGAAAGGTTGCAGATCTGCAGCGGGCGACGAGACCAACCAATGGCTTTCGGATTTAAATTTCCGTTCGCATCGCATTCATAAACTGGTTGAGTGAGTTCAGGTTCGTCAATCATCTGGGAAGGATTATTGGACAAGATTGGCTCCTCTGGTTCCTTGATGCGTTGAGTATAATGCGGGATGATCCATGGGTCAAACAAAACGGCGCGTCATGCAGCCATGGCGCGCCGTAAACCATCTGGCAATGATTATTAATCCGAAAGATGGGTGAGGTATTCCATCAACAAACGAATGCCGAATCCGGTGCCACCCTTGGGGCAATAGGACAACTCTTTTGCTGTGTCGGCAACCCCGGCGATATCCAGATGCGCCCAGGGAATATCGTCTGAAACAAACTGCTTCAGGAAGAGACCGCCATAGGTGGCATGACCATCACGCCCGCCCGAATTGTTCCAATCCGCATCGACACCTTTCATATTATCAAGGAATTCATCGTCCAGGGGCAGGCGCCAGAGACGTTCGTGGGTGGCATCACCCGCCTGAATTAATTTTGCGGTGAGGGCGTCGTCATTCGACATGATGCCGGCAAAAACATGACCCAGAGCAGTGACCACACCACCGGTCAGGGTTGCGAGATCGATAATGGCGCGCGGATTTGAAATTTTCTGCGCATAGGTGAGCGCGTCAGCCAGAACCAACCGACCTTCAGCATCCGTGGTGATGATTTCGATTGTTTTCCCGGCGAGGGTGGTGATGATATCATCGGGACGGTAGGCTTCACTGGAGACCATATTCTCAGCGGCGCCAATCACGCCGATGAGTGGGGTAGACAGCTTGAGAGTTGCAGCGGCGCATAAGGTGGCGATGACATCCACACCACCGCACTTATCATATTTCATTGATACGATATTGTTGCGATCCTTAAGCGAATAGCCACCGCTATCAAACGTGAGGGCTTTTCCAACCAGAACAACGGGTTTGGCATCTGAATCACCATT
>JBDKTF010000496.1:0-6284 GCA_039680295.1 Anaerolineaceae bacterium | reverse complement strand
TAGTCCAGAATCTTGGTGATCACACCGGCGCCAACCGTCAGACCACCTTCGCGAATAGCAAACTTGGAACCCTGTTCCAACGCCACCGGCACGATCAGTTCCACCTGCAGGTTCACGTTGTCACCGGGCATCACCATTTCCACGCCTTCCGGCAGTTGGATGTTCCCCGTCACGTCCATCGTCCGGATGTAGAACTGCGGGCGATAACCGTTGAAGAACGCCTTGTGCCGTCCGCCTTCATCCTTCTTCAATACGTACACTTCGCTCATGAACTTGCGGTGCGGTGTGATGCTCCCCGGCTTCGCTACCACCATGCCGCGTTCCACGTCCGTGCGTTCAATCCCGCGCAGCAGCAGCCCCAGGTTGTCCCCCGCCATGCCTTCATCCAGCATCTTGTGGAACATTTCCACGCCCGTTACCACCGAGTTCATGCTCTTGTCGCGCAAACCAACGATTTCCACCGGTTCACCCACATGAACCTTGCCGCGATCTACACGTCCCGTCACCACTGTGCCGCGTCCCTTGATCGAGAACACGTCTTCAATCGGCATCATGAACGGCTTTTCCGTTTCGCGCACCGGGGTCGGAATGTATTCATCCACCACCCGCAAAATCTCGCGGATGCTGTCATATTCGGGCGCCATCGGATCCGTCGAGGTGCTTTCCAGCGCCTTCAACGCGCTCCCGCGTACGATCGGCGTCGTGTCGCCCGGATAGCCGTAGCCATCCAGCATTTCGCGCAGTTCCATTTCCACCAGTTCCAACAGCTCGGGATCGTCCATCTGATCTGTCTTGTTCAGATACACCACGATGCTCGGAACTTCCACCTGGCGCGCCAACAGCACGTGCTCTTTCGTCTGCGGCATCGGTCCATCCGGAGCCGCTACGACCAGAATCGCCCCGTCGACCTGCGCCGCGCCCGTGATCATGTTCTTAATATAGTCACGGTGTCCGGGCATATCGACGTGCGCATAGTGCCGTTTTTCGGTTTCGTATTCTACGTGCGCAATATTGATCGTGATCCCACGCGCTTTCTCTTCCGGCGCGTTGTCAATCTGATCATACGCTTTGAATTCTGCGTGTCCCATCAGTTGGGATACTTTCGTGATCGCCGCGGTCAGGGTGGTCTTCCCGTGGTCGATGTGTCCCATCGTTCCCACGTTCACATGCGGCTTCGACCGATCGTATTTCTGCTTAGCCATAAATGCCACTCCTTACATGTTCTTGTTCTCGTGTAGTAGGCAGCAAGAGCCCTCAATGGGATTCGAACCCATGACCTCGTTCTTACCAAGAACGCGCTCTACCGACTGAGCTATGAGGGCTTGCTGTTCAAAGGTGGCTGCAATGGCTTCGCTGCCAGCAGCACCAGGTGGACGGTGAAGGATTCGAACCTCCGAAGGCGTGTCGCCAACTGATTTACAGTCAGTCCCCGTTGGCCACTTGGGTAACCGTCCATGTTAGGTTTTTAAGTGTATTGCGCTTGCTCGGGCGAACACACTGCTAATATTTTACCACGAGATGAGCCGATACCGCTTAACCGTATCTGAGCCGACGATGGGAATCGAACCCATAACCTACCACTTACAAGGCGGTTGCTCTGCCGATTGAGCTACGTCGGCGCACCGAGCATAGATTTCGCTTGGTAAACTTCTCTAACAGCGGGCTCGATTATACCAAATCCTTGCGTTTGAGGCAAGGTTTGATCTCACCCAACGGGGAGAGAGTTTATCAGGAATCTGCCTGATCGTCAAGCAATTCACATAATTACACGCCCTTGAATTTTCTTCCTCGCCGATGCGTTTCAAAAGACCTACTTGACATTTTAGAACAACTGTTCTATACTGACTCCAGTGATCTTGATCGGGTTTGTTTCCAAGGAGGCAGGGTTATGAATCTATTGAATTCGCTTAATTCTGGTTCGCTCAGCCAGCGTTTCTCTCATATCCGTGTGCGACGCGGATTGGTCTTCGGCGCGATCATTCTGACGGCGCTGATCGCGTTCGAAATCTTCAATTACAGCACCACCGATTATGCGCTCAGCGATGTGCTGGGCGACCTGAAGTTCGCCGGGATGCGTTGGTCCACCATTCTGGCGATCGCCTTCTGCGGCATCGATTTTGCCGGAATTGCGCGAATGTTCACCCCGGATAATGAGAACGAAGACACCGGCAGCGTCTGGTATTTGTTTGGCGCCTGGCTTCTGGCAGCCACCATGAACGCCATTCTCACCTGGTGGGGCGTTTCCATGGCGATTGTCAATCATCCGGTGGCAAGCAGCACGGTGGTCTCTTCAGACACGCTGGTGAAAGTGGTGCCGATCTTTGTGGCGGTCATGGTCTGGCTGATCCGCATTTTGATCATCGGTTCGCTTTCTTACTCAAGCAACCGATTATTCGGCACAGCAGAACAACGCATCAGCCGCCCTGCACAACGCACCGTGGATCACCCGCTGACGCACAGCATTCCAGCGCATCCACTCGGCAGCGCCAACAATATTCCCACCCCGATTCGCAGCGCTGCCCCCGCCGCTCACCGCCCGGTTGCCCCCACGCCTGCGCCAGTCCGTCCGGCAGCGCCCCGCATGGCGCCCAAACCGGTTGCGCGCCCTGAAACCGCTTTTCCCCGCCCCGAACCCACCTATCACAGCATTTCTGTGCGCGGCGGCGAAAGTTCATCCGTTGAGATCAACGAACCACCCCGGGCTTGAGTTTCACCCGTTGCTGTCCAAAGAGGCTGTCTGAAACCATCCCGAATGGACGCAAAGAAGGGCAGTCTCATCAATCAATACGAAGAGAAGAGAACGGGCTTATGCGTCCGCTCTCTTCTTTGTCCGGGTCATTTCGATTGGATGGCTTTCCTTCCGGCGGCGCACCATCAAGCCGCGGGTAAATTCTTCACCGTCTGCGGTTTATCCATCTCCAGCAGCGGCAGCCAGACCACAAATGAGGTCCCCTGCCCTTCTTTCGAGTTCACTTCGATATGCCCGCCGTGATTGTTCACAATCCAATAAGCAATCGAAAGCCCCAATCCAAACCCCGTATTGCTGCCGCCGCGTTTGCGCGATTTTTCAGCGCGGTAGAAACGTTCGAACACGTGCGGCAGGTCTTCAGCGGCGATGCCCGGACCGGTGTCGCGCACGATCAGGCGCGCATTTTGATCAGAACGCGTCAGCGTCAGATACACCTGCCCACCCGCCGGGGTATAGGTGATGGCGTTACCCACCAGATTAAGCATGACCTGCTTGAGTCGGTCGCGGTCACCCATCACCTGAATCTGGTCGATATCAGAGAGATGCAGTTCAACCCGGTCGCCCGCCACCACACTCATCTGCTGGTACACCTCCAGCAAAACGGTGTCCAGTTCCACCGGATGCATGTCCAGAGGCAGCTTGCCGGATTCCGCCTGCGCCAGCAGCAGTAAATCTCCGACCATGCGCGTCAGGCGGTCGACTTCACTCTCAATGCTCGTCAGAGATTCTTCATCCGCCTCGCCAAAGCGCCGGATCAAGCCCACATTGCCTTTGATCACCGTCAAAGGTGTGCGCAGTTCGTGGCTGACATCCGCCAGAAAGCGTCTTTGTGAGGTGAACAGGGTTTCCAGACGGCTCAAGGTCTGGTTGAACGCCTGAATCAACTGCCCCACCTCATCATCACGCGAACTGGTGAGCGGAATGCGCCGTGATAGGTCATCGGCGTTGGTGATCTGCGTCGCCACCCGTGTAACCGTTTCCAACGGCGCCAGAGCGCGCCCGATGCTGAACCAACCCAACAACCCCACTGCCAGAAGCGCCACCAGTGTTCCAGCGCCCAAAACCTTGAGCAGAGAACGCAGCGCGGCATCGATCAGTGATCGGCTCACCCCCACCTGAAGCACCGCCACCTGCCGGTCGCCCACTTCCAGCGGAACGGTCAACACGCGCAGATTCGCGTTATCGACGGTGGTATCGCGAAACTGCAGCTGCTTTTGCTGCAAGCCATCCGAATCGAGGGGTGTGGTCAGGCGGGAGATATTGGTGGACGAAGCGCGCAGATTGCCGTCGCGCCCCCACACCTGCACCATGGTGATTTCGCCGGTATCCAGCGGGGGCAGCGTCAGAACGTTGATATCACCCACCGCATTGACGCGCATTTTCGAGATGATCTCGTTGGCAGTGTTGGTAAGCACATTATCCATCTGGTTGATCTGGATAACGCTGACCACACCATAGACCACCCCGCTGAATAAAACCAATACACCGCACAGGATGCCCGTAATTAACAGGGTAAGACGCAGCCGTAAAGACATTAAGGATTCTCACGCATGACGTAACCGACACCGCGCACGGTATGCAGCAGACGAGGTTCGCCATCCTGTTCCAATTTTTGCCGCAGATAGCGGATATATACATCCAGCACGTTGGATTCGCCGCCAAAATCGTAATCCCACACCCGATCGAAGATCATCTCGCGTGTCAGCACCTGACGCGGATGGCGCAGGAAGAGTTCCAGCAGTTCATATTCTTTGGCGGTGAGGAAAATGGAACGATCACCGCGGGTCGCCTGGCGCGTGCTGGTATCCAGCGTTAAATCCATGAAGGTGAGCACCTGCACCCGTTCGGGCTGGGTGCGGCGGAAAAGAGCGCGCACGCGCGCCAGCAGTTCTTCCAATTCAAACGGTTTGATTAGATAATCATCTGCGCCCGCATCCAGACCCTGCACGCGATCCTGAGTGGTATCTTTGGCGGTCAGCATCAAAATAGGGACGCTGCTGGTCGAGCGCAGGCGGCGGCACACTTCCAGCCCATCCATACCGGGCAGCATCCAATCCAATATGATCAGGTCTGGATGCTGGTCATGCGCCAGATTCAAGCCAGTTTTTCCATCCAGGGCAGTCTCCACTTCATAGCCCTCGTAAGATAAACTGCGGCGCAGTAATTTGAGAATTCCTTCGTCATCTTCAATGATCAGGATGCGTTCTTTCATAATCCCTCCCATAACGGGTCAATGAGCCATATCTATACTTCTATTAAAGCACAATTCTGTTAATCTTGAATAGGAATAATTACGGGTGAGCGCAAAGCCAGACCCCAAACGGGATTCTCTGGTACAATTTTTTCGTGACAGCATCCTTATTTCCATCCGGTATACCCCGATCCAAGCGCATTTTGGACATCGTCGCCTCGCTGTTGGGATTGATTCTACTCTCGCCGTTAATGTTGGTGTTGGCGCTGCTGGTGGCGATCAAACTTGGGCGACCGATTCTCTTCAAACAACTCCGCCCCGGTTATCGCGGGCAGATTTTTCAACTCTACAAATTTCGCTCCATGCGCAATGATGTGAACACGGATGGAAATTTGCTGTCCGATGCAGAACGGCTTACCGCGTTTGGCGGATTTCTGCGCAGCAGCAGTCTGGATGAGCTTCCCGAATTATTCAACATCCTGCGGGGTGAAATGAGCCTGGTGGGTCCGCGCCCGCTGCTGGTTCAATATCTGGACCGCTACACACCCGAACAGGCGCGCCGTCATAACGTGCTGCCCGGCATGACCGGCTGGGCGCAGATCAACGGTCGAAACGCACTCACATGGGAAGAAAAGTTTCGTCTGGATGTATGGTACGCCGATCACTGGTCTTTCGGTCTGGACGTCAAAATTCTGGCGCTGACCGTGGGCAAGGTGCTGAAACGCGAAGGCATCTCCGCCCCCGGCGAAGCCACCATGCAGGAATTTATGGGTTCCCCGGTCGAAAAATCACTCGGCGGGGACGCTCGCCGGATCGATCCACCCGCCGGATAACTGCTCGCTGATGTGATTGATCATTTCCATCTTGCCAGGTGTCAGCACATCGGCATTCACGTCTGCCAGACCCAGCGCCGTCGAAAGTGTTGCGCCGCCTTTTCCCGCCAATAAATCCTGCCAGATTGCATCCAGCGCGCTTTCAGCGCTTCCGCCCTGAACCGTCGCCAGCCAGTTCACGCCCAGATCGCTCCCGGGCGCACTCCCGCCGATCATCTTGATCACATTGGTGTTCAAATACGCCAGCAATTCCGGGCTGCTGGCAGACGCCGGAATATAAACAGTTTGTACATTTTGGGCAATCAGCGCGTCCGCAGCCGTCTGCCAATCGGCAGAGGTATTCATCTGCGCCACCTGCGGATAAGCGATATACGGCGGATAGACCGGGTTGCAAAAATTGCACAGATAATAAGCGCCGTTGGTGAAACCCTCCTGGACGGCAGGGCTTTCGGTATCGGCGGCGGATACGATCACCCCCACACGCCAATCCACCGTGACCAGAGCGGCAGTG
>JBDKTF010000374.1:0-5529 GCA_039680295.1 Anaerolineaceae bacterium | reverse complement strand
AACAATTCGGGTGGGTAAAATGTAATCGTAAGTCTGCATGTGTTTCTCAACCCCTGACAAGAAACCAGCCGGACAATTCTAATCATACTCTCACGAAGGCAATAATGCAACCACCCCTGAAAGATCGGGAAACTCGTTTGGGTTCTTCAGGAAATCTGTCCAGTGGGTTGAAGTGAATCACGGCGCCCACGAATGCCTGTTTAGCCAGCAAAAAAAACCTTTCAAGATTACAGAATGATTTATACCAATCAGGATTGCATACCGGATTCGTTTTCCATATAATGTGTATACGATTTCATTATTTTGTTGATATGGGCTGCGTAATTCCTCGGAATTCGGCAAAAAGTAACATGTGTTGCTTGACATTTCGATTCAACCACGGTAAACTTCAGATCGTTTGGGGAGTAGCTGCCTGCTGTCTGCAGGAAGAATTGTCGTCAGGACGGAGCCTGGCTCCCGGCAATTCATTTGCTTATCGCAAAGGCAAGACCATCACACACGCGTGGTGGTCTTTTTTTATCACCACGAACCCGTTCAGAATCTTATTACATAGAATCAAGGAGGATTACGAATGAGCGACTGGTACCTGCAAGAATCTGATGAAGTCGTCTCTGCCCTGGGAACCCGGCTGCAAACCGGTCTGGATGATGCTGTCGCCGTCCGACGTTTGCAGGAAGTGGGTCCAAACGAACTGGTGGACCGGGGTGGAAAAAGCCCATGGAAAATTCTGCTGGAACAATTCACCGGCATCATGACGATTGTGCTGATCATCTCAGCCGTTATTTCCATTTTTCTTGGAGATATGGCAGAGGCGATCGCAATCCTGGCGATCGTTGTCCTGAACACCATTTTGGGCTTCACCCAGGAATACCGCGCAGAGAAAGCCATGGCGGCGCTCAAGCGCATGGCGGCGCCTCATGTACGGGTGCGGCGCAATGGTCACGTGGTGGAAATCACCGCCAGTGAACTGGTCCCCGGCGATATTGTGCTGCTCGATGCGGGCAGCTCCGTCCCGGCAGATGGGCGTGTGCTCGAAGCCGCCAATCTGCGTGTGCAGGAAGCCGTGTTGACCGGTGAATCGGAACCCATCGAAAAAATGTCCGGGGCTCTCACCGGTAAGGACCTGGCAATCGGTGACCGCCGCAACATGGTCTATATGGGCACAACCGTCACCTACGGGCGCGGACAGGTGGTGATCACCAATACCGGTATGAATACCGAATTGGGGCACATCGCCACCATGCTGCAAACGGTGGGCGAAGAATCCACTCCGTTGCAGCGCCGACTGGAGCAGGTCGGAAAAGTTCTGGCAGCCGCGGCGCTGGTGATCGTGGCTGTTGTCTTCGTTTTGGGGTTGCTGCGCGGGGAAGAACTCAAATTGATGTTTGAAACCGCCGTCAGTCTGGCGGTTGCGGCTGTTCCCGAAGGGTTGCAAACGGTGGTGACCATCGCCCTGGCGCTGGGCGCCCAGAGTATGCTTTCACGGCAGGCGCTCATCCGTAAACTTCCTGCGGTGGAAACGCTCGGCTCGGTGACCGTCATCTGTTCGGATAAGACCGGCACCCTCACCGAAAACCGCATGACCGTCACCGTGCTGGATGTGGCTGGCAACAAGGTGGATATGAAACCCCGCCTGCAAAACTTCAGCCCCACCTTGCGCCGCTCTGACCCCGCCGATATCGATCTGCGCAAAAACGTTACGCTTTCCGCGCTGCTGGCGGGAAACGCCCTGTGCAATGACGCCACACTGGAACCTTCCGCCGATGAACCCGACAGCATCATTTCGGTGGGCGATCCAACCGAAGGTGCGCTGGTCATTGCTGCTGCGCGCGCCGGGCTCTGGAAGGACGACCTGACACAACAGTACCCGCGCCGGGCAGAACTTCCCTTCGATTCAGAACGCAAACGCATGACCACCTTCCACCCGATGGTGAACGATCAAAAGATCTTCTCGCATTTACAGGCGGCTGATCCTCAGGCTGGCGCTGCCGCTTTCATTGGCATTACCAAAGGCTCGGTCGACGGCTTGTTGGAAATCTGCACGCGCGTCTGGACGGGAGAAAAGATCGAACCTCTGGATGAACACTGGCGCGAACGGATTCTGGCAGCCAACACTGCCCTCGCCGGTGAAGGCACGCGCGTTTTGGGAACCGCCTATCGCTTCCTTGATGATCTCCCCGCCAACCCGCGCATGGATATTGAAAAGGACCTGACCTTCCTGGGTCTGGTTGGAATGATCGATCCGGCTCGTCCTGAAGTGGAGGAAGCCGTTCACAATGCGCTGACCGCCGGCATCCGCCCCATTATGATCACCGGAGATCACCCGCTGACCGCGATGCACATCGCCCGCGATCTGGGAATTGCACAAAATAACCGCTACATCACCGGTGCCGAACTGGAACAGATGAGCGTGGAAGAACTGCAAAATCAGGTGTTGGATGTGCAGGTTTATGCCCGCGTGTCGCCCGAACACAAATTGAAGATCGTGGAAGCCCTGCAAAACCTTGGGCACGTGGTGGCAATGACCGGTGACGGTGTGAACGACGCCCCGGCGCTCAAGAAAGCCGATATCGGCGTTGCGATGGGCATTACCGGCACAGATGTTTCCAAAGAAGCCGCGGATATGGTGCTGCTGAACGATAATTTCGCCACCATCGTTGCCGCAGTGGAAGAAGGACGGCGCATTTACGATAACATTCGCAAGTTCGTCAAATACGCGCTGTCATCCAACACGGGCGAAATCTGGGTCATGCTGGTGGCGCCATTCCTCGGAATGTCGTTACCCCTGCTGCCGCTGCAAATCTTGTGGATCAACCTGGTGACCGACGGTCTGCCCGGACTGGCAATGACCATGGAGCCCGCCGAGAAAAACACCATGCAGCGCCCGCCGCATCCGCCGCAGGAAAATATCTTCGCCCGCGGTCTGGGTGTGGATATCATCTGGATCGGTCTGGTGCTGGCAGCCACATCCATCATCCCGGGCTATCTGGGCTGGAAGGCAGGCAGCGCGACCTGGCAAACCATGATCTTCACGATTGTTACCCTGGCGCAAATGGGGAACGCGCTGGCGATGCGTTCAGAATATGATTCTCTCCTCCGCATCGGTTTCCGCTCCAACTGGCTGATGCTGTGGAGCGTGCTTGCGACCATTTTGCTGCAAATGGCAGTGATCTATATCCCCTTCCTGCAGAACATCTTCGGCACCGTAGCGCTCTCAATCAATGAACTGCTGATCTGCCTGGGATGGAGCATCGTGGTTTTCATCGCGGTCGAAATCGTGAAATTCTTCCGCCGCATGAACATCAAACCATCCAATGCCTGAACCATAAGCGGCACAGGAACCCTACGAGGGCAGCTTTCGGCTGCCCTCCTTTTTTATTACACCGTCTGTGCGGTGCGCAAAGAAATCAAATTAAGGTAAAATGAAGGCAGAAAGGAAGGGCGGGATGGGCTTCTTACGAAATCTATTCGGCGGTGGAATCTCCGGGTTGAACCGGGAAGCCAAACAGGAATCTGAACGGCTGATCGAAGAGCTGATTCAAATTGGCAGGCAGGACGACTATCTTTCGGAACGACCGGGGATGCCCTTTAATATGCAGTGCCGCCACGTTCGCGCCCGTCAGATCGGCACCCGTCTGAATGAACTGGGCGGACTGGAATTGATGGAGTATGCGCACGATCAGGTCCGCCGCAAATTGAAAAACCAGCTTGCCAGTCATCTGGAATATGCCTGGACAGATATCGGCGAGTGGAAAGCCTGAATCGCATTTGAGAAAAACTGAGAGCGCAGTCCTCAGTTTTTTTATTTAATAAAGCGATCGCCAGGAGCGGGGGGGACGCTTCTGGCGATCTCAGGGAGGGAATGTCATCAGGGGTTTTCTTACCGGCTCAAAATACAAGCTTTCATTCGCCACCTGATGCAGACACCTGATACCAATAAAGTTGTTGTGTCTGTTGAATACTATACATCATTTGATGGAATTTTACATTAAAAACGAATAAGAGTTTTAAGGGTTGATTTCTCACTTTAAATCATCGCCGCCGAACAATTCCAGCCACTCGTCAATTTCATCCGAAGACATGCCGCCTCCCCCTGCTTTTCCAGGCGCACGCCGCTGTTCCTGCGCTGCCAATACTTCCCGCGCAAATTCCTCTGAGCTGACCACCTGTGCGTGCGCAGCGTGCGCATTTGCCTGCACCTGCCGGTCTGAAGTCACCACAATCACTTCCTTCGCCTGAACGCCCATCGCCAGCAGCCGGTCGCGAATGGCGTCATCGGCGGTCTGCCCCTGGCGAATAAAATGCGCGGTTACCGTGCCGTATTTGCGGGTACCGGCAAAGCCTGCCGGTGCACGGTCGAAATACACCTCGATGGGTTTACGACGCACCAGGTAAAAGGATTGGAGCATACTGACCAACTGCTGCTCATCATCCATTTCGCGCAAACTCATCCCGGGAATTTTCCCAATCAGGTTATGACCGTCAATCAGATACCGCATGTCTCTTCGCCTTCAGAGGATGATTGTACCGCAATTTGGCAACGGCGCGTGCCCGCACAGTTGCCCGGTTTGGCAAGTTTGTGCTATCATTTTAGGCACAGGAGCCGCACGCCATGCCCCCCAGAAAACGCCTGCTCTCGTACATCCTGTTGAATGTCCTGATTTCGGCGCTTACCACGCTGCTGGTATTGTGGATCTGGGACCAGCCGCACCGCCAGAGTGATCAGAGTGCGCACTTGGCGTCTGCCCAGGCAACGGTGGACGCCATGGCAGGGTCGCCTGCCGCTGAAATCCCCGCGAGCACAGAAGACGCGCCTGAAGAGATTCAGATTGAAATTGAAAACATCTTTGGCGCGGGCAATTTGAACAGCGAGGTGGCGGTCATCAAAAATAAAAGCGGCGGCAGCCTGACCCTCACCGGTTGGCGGCTGGAAAATGGACGCGGAAACGGGTATACTTTCCCCAATCTGGTGCTCAATTCCGGCGGTGCGGTGCAACTGCACAGCAGCGCGGGCGCAGACAGCGTGATCGACCTGTATTGGGGGCAGGATGCCCCGGTCTGGCAGGCAGGCGATACCGCCAGCCTCCTTGACGGACAGGGAACCGTCCGCGCGACACACGAGATCCGGTAAGATGAACGTTTTTGAGCGAATCGCTGAAGATAAAATTCAACGCGCGATGGAAGCGGGTGAATTCGACCACCTATCCGGGCGCGGCAAACCCTTGAATCTGGAGCGGAACCCTTTTGAAGCTCCGGAAGACGGCATGGCAAACCATTTGCTACGCAATCAAGGCTTTACCCTGCCGTGGATCGAAATGCGCGCTGAAATCGAGCACGATCTGGAATCCGCCCGCCGGAACCTGGGCGCCACGCTGGAGCTTGTTCGTTCGGGAGCGCTTGAGCTCACCGCAGAAGCGGAAGCGCGCGCCCATTTTGAAGCGCAAATTCAGCGCATCAACCGGCGTATTTTTCTGTATAATTTGCAGACGCCCACCCCCCTGGTGCAGCGTCCGCTCATTCAACTTTCAC
>JBDKTF010000362.1:0-5489 GCA_039680295.1 Anaerolineaceae bacterium | reverse complement strand
AATAGGTACAGAATCCCGGCTATTGCGTTTCACTGAATCTCGGTTATAATGAGCTTGCATAAGTTTCCTCCGTGAAAACTTTATGTTATTCCGCAAAGCCCCCTGCCCGGGGCTTTTTGGTTTGATTTAATGGGTTGATTCGAATTCAATTTTCCTGGGTTGATTTGCCAGATAGTCCCAGATGCCCAAATAATGAAGCGCATCCGGCGAATTAATCGCAAAAATAATCAATCTTTGCAACACCGCACCCTTCGACCGCCCCGACTCTCGAGCGAGCCTTTCCAGGTAAAGATTCTCTCGAGAATCAAGTTTGACTGAAAGAGACCTTGACTTGTCCATAGTTCCTCCAAAGTGACGCCAAAACTAATTAAAAAAAAGTGACATCCGACACTTGCATTTTTCCATTCATCTTATCTGCTCTATTATAGCACATCTGTTCACAGGTAGAAGAGAGTAGCCCACTTTATTCAAAGCGCTTTCACATCCTATCCACCGGGCTCCCCATCCTGTGAGCCTGTTCTGTATCCTGCTCATTCTGTTTGAGATAACGCCGTAATATCTGCAAATCCTCATGACCCATGAGTAGCTGAAGGCTGTACACATCCACCCCCGCCCTGAGCATATTCAAAGCAAATGCCCGCCGGAAGTCATGCACCTTTGGCTTTTCCACCCCCGCCTCATTTGACCGCCTGCGAATAATATCTTTCAACCCCCAATACGTGAGACGCCCTTTCAAGTCTGTCACCCATAGCGCCAGTGAATCATCTTGCCTCATTCTGAGGTATTGCCTCACCGCTTTTCTGCTTTTCTTTCCCAGATACACGGTTCTGGGTTTACGCCCCTTGCCCTGACGAATGAGAATACCCCCCGTTACATCATCGAAATCCCCTATATCCATGGCGCATAATTCAGATGCCCGCGCCCCTGTATCCAATAGCGTGTAAAATATTGCCCTATCCCTTGCCCCAATCAGTGTATCCAATGGGCAGATATCCACTAATGCCTTGACCGTTGACAGACTGACAGGTGTCAACGGCTCAACCCCCACCCTTGGCGCTTTCACTTTGTTGATAGGGTTCTTCCAATTATCGGGCTCTGTTTCATCTTCCCACCAACGAAGAAATGTCTTGAGCGTACGATAACAGGCATGTATTCCGCCCGGGTTGTGCCCGGTTTCCTCAAGCCATAGCATGAATTGGCGTATCAGGTTTGAATCAATCTGGGTTATCTGAGTGACCGCCTGCCCTTCACAGAATCGGGTAAACAATTCCAGTTTGGAGCGGTAAAAATGGAGCGTTCCGGGACTCATGTTTTGGGCTTTTCGGTCTGTCAGGAACGCCCCAATCCACGTTAATAGATAGGTATCCTGAGCCCATTTTGTGATAGTCCCCTGTTCTTGAATTTGTGTTCCCATGGCAAAATCCTCCTATTCTGCCACGGGTGGTATTATGAGTGTGTTACGTCCCCCATATATGGTGTTTTTTTTTGGCGAGGTAGCTCAACGGTGGAGCAGTGGACTCATAAGCCATTGGTTGTGGGTTCAAATCCCACCCTCGCCACCACAAAAGACCTGTCATCTGACAGGTCTCTTTATTTAACCCGCGAACCGGTATCCTTTCCCGCGCACATTCAGGATGAAACGCGGATGATCCGGATCTTCTTCCAGTTTCTGTCGCAAGCGGCGAATGTGCACCCGGATCAACGGACGCGCTTCAGCATCTTCCAGATCATACCCCTGCACCGACTGCGTCAGTTCCTGCGCCGTCACGACCCGGTCAGGGTTATGCGCCAGATAATCGAGAATCTCAAATTCCGTCTCGGTCAATAGGATGGGCTGGTCGCCGCGCACCACCAGACGTTTCTGGCGGTCGATGGTCAAATGGGGTGTCTGTACGAAGCGTGCCATGGGGTCATCTTCATCGCGAACGCCCGTGCCCAATTCCCGGCGAAGTTCCAATACCAGGCTTTCCAAATCGCCCAAAATTCCCATCAGCCGCATCTCTTTATGGTGCTTCGCCAGCCCTCGCTCTACGGCGGCAACGATCTGCGATATGCTGGTCGGTTTGACCAAATAGTCATACGCGCCTTCACGCAGCGCTTGAATGGCTGAATCCATCGAAGCATACGCGGTCAGCATGATCACAATTGTATGCGGGTAGCTGCGATGAATTTCCTTCAAGAGATCCAGACCGTTCATCATTCCCGGCATGCGCAAATCGACCAATGCCAGGTCAAAATGCGTCTGCCCAAATGCGACCAGGGCTTCTTCGGCATCGTTTGCGGTTTGAACCTGATATCCTTCTGCAATAAACGCGTCTTCCAGAACCATCCGGATGGTTTTCTCATCATCAACAATGATTAAATTAGTTGTCGGTTCCATGTCCCTCTTTCTCTTTTCTTGACTCCCCTTTCTTTAGATCTGTGCTGGCGACGGGCAACCAGATGGTAAAAACGCTGCCCTTGCCCAATTGACTTTCTACGGTTAGTTTCCCCTGATGCGCCAGAATAATGCTGTGGCTGACCCATAATCCAAGACCCGTCCCGCGGTCTTTGGTGGAATAAAATGGTTCAAAAATTTTATCCATATCCTGCGGGCGAATACCGGGACCGTTATCCTTGAAAATGATTTTCAACCAGATGTTTCCGGGTTCAGTTTGAAGTTCTGTGCGGATGATCAACGTGCCGCCGTCAGACATGGCATCGGCTGCGTTGAGAAGTAAATTCAGGAAAACTTGTTTAAGCTGGTTGGACGCCACCCGCACCAGCGGCGGATTGCTCATCCATTCACGTATAATTTGAATTCGAGCCGATTGCAGGCGTTTTCCTGAAAGCGCCAGCACATTTTCGATGATCGGATGAACATCCTGTCGCTCAGGCGTGCCCATGCCCGGTCGTTGAAAATCCAGCACGCGTTGCAGGATATGCGACAGACGTTCCAGTTCTTCTTCTGCAAGTTTGAGATATTGATTCCGACGGTCTGGCGTGATGTTGACCGCCCGTGCCCGCTCCAGACAACCTTGAATCGCCTGCAGGGGATTGTTGACTTCATGCGCGATGGATGATGCCATCCGTCCCATCGCCGAGAGTTTATCCGCCTGAAGGAGCTGAGCCCGCATGGCTTTTTCCTGCTGCAGCGCGCTTTCGAGGTCGCTGTACAGGCGCGCATTTTGAATGGCGATGGCAGCGTGTGCAGCAAAGGTTTGCAAGATGTGTGTGGTCTCTTCGTTGAAGCAATCAGAAAATTCGCTGTCGACGTTCAGAAAACCAATCGATTTTTGATCCACAACCAGCGGAGCTGCTGCATAAGACCGCACCCATGACACAGCATCCATCGGCAGCCATCCAGAAAAATGATGAGCATCCTGAACCAGAATTGGATGCTGGGTTTCCATCATCGTCTTCAGGGTTGGCGTCGAAAGCGGAAGCCGGGTGCTTTCAGGGTACGCGATCATCTGGGTCGTTTCGGTATTGGATCGCTGTCGAACCAGATGCGCCTCATCCCCTTCCACGAGGAGAATCGAAGAAATTCGGCAGGAGATGACGCGCATGGTCTGGTCTAAAATGCAGTCCAATACTTCATTCAGATCCAGGCTGCGGTTAAACGCTGCCGCGGCTTCTCCCAACGCCTCGGCAATTTCCCGCTGCCGACGTTCCGCCTGATACAAACGCGCATTTTGAATCGCGATGGCAGCTTCCAACCCCAAAGAGGAGATCACCCGTTCATCATCGGCGCTGAAGGCATTCCGATCCGCGCTCAACAGGCTGATCGTGCCAAAACACCCGTTGGCGCTCTGCACTGGCGCGACCAGAAGAGAATGCATGGAAAGGCGATGCGCCTGTCCATCGGAGCGGGGATCTTGGGTCAGGTCGGGAATATTGATGATCTCGTTGTGCAAAACAACTTCACGAATGATCCGATCTTCAACATCCAGGTGAATTTCAGGGATGCGGGTGGCAATTTCACCTGCCATCGAGGTGGCTACCAGATTTGGGGTTTTTGTTTCAAGCAGATGAATCACCGCGCCGTGCGCCTGAGGCGCCATCTGAATGGCAGAATCGACGATCAATTGGAAGAGGCATTCCAGGTCAAAAGTTTCACTTAATGCCTGGCGGATCGTGGACATTGACTGCAATTCCTGCAACCGGTTTTGAATCTCTGCGTGCTGTCGGGCATTATGGATCGCCAGCGCAGCCCACTGGGCTGCTGCCGCGAGGAGTTGTAAGTCGGTGGGATGAAATTCCAAAGATGCCGATCGGGTGGCTTCAATGACACCAATCACGTGGTCTCCCATGCGCAATGGCGCCGCAATGCAGGACCGGTCACCAGCAGCATCCATTAGCGATTCGTTATCCTTCAGCGCTCGGGATGCCAGTTCTCCGATAGACGACCCATCGCCTTGCGGCACGATCCCATTGCTCACCGTCTGGATCAGATCCGCGCCGCTCACCAGAAATACAGTCACACAGGTATCACCGCCCCATAATTCAGAAAGGCTGTTGGTGAATTCGCATAATGCCCGTCCTTCTTCCAGATTCGCCAGAACCTGCTGACCAATCTTGCTCAAGGCTGAAATTTGGGACGCTGTTTCCACCAACCGCAGTTCCGATTCATATCGATCTGTAATATCGCGCAGCGTTCCCTCGAACGAGGCATGTCGACCGTTGGGTTTACGAATTACCCGAAGATTAAGCGACACCCAAATGTTGGATCCGTCTTTTCGGGCGAATGGAAACTCGAAGTCGTGAACCTGATCAGAATTCTCGCACCGTCGTAAAACCTCCTGCCAGCAGGGTTCCGGTAAAAAATTGGACCCTCCCGGTGTATTGACAGCGGCGAACATTGACTCGAGAGAGGAAAATCCCAGGATTCGGGCTAAAGATGGATTGGCTTGTATCAGGCGATTGTCTGCGGTAAGTTGAAAGACGCCTTCCTGCGCACCTTCGAACATCGATTGGTAACAAAGGTCTGCCTTCTCCAGTTGTTCGGTTGCCCATTTCCGCGCAGTAATATCCTGTCCAACCGCCCGAATTTCGAAAAGCGCGCCCTCCGGCGAAAATGTCCCCCGTAGTGTCCACCGAAGCCAACGTTCTGAGCCATCCGAGCGCCACGCCCGTTGTTCAAATGTCACACAGGTTTGTTCAACACACAGAAGTGCAACATGGTGGTAAAAATGCCCGGTTTCTTCAGCAGGCAGCAAATCCAGCAAGTTCGCCCCAACCAGACGATCAGGTAATAAGCCGAAGAAATGGATAAAGTTCTCGTTGGCGTCGATCAACGTTCCGTCTGCGAAATAACGGCAGATCAGATCGTTGTGTATGTGATCGACAGGAGAAAATAGTGGTTCGTCCATGGAGAGGTGTTATCGTTTCCGATCCAGTGCGCGCGAACCGCCCCACCGCTCGGTAATCACTTCGTCATATAAATCCGCAGCCATGATCACAGCCAGCACAGAGCTTTTCAACTCTTCTGGATCGCAAGACGAACCCAC
>JBDKTF010000371.1:0-18570 GCA_039680295.1 Anaerolineaceae bacterium | reverse complement strand
GGGCACAACGGAGTACAGATACGCAGTAAGATCCTGGAGATACCATGTTCCCGGAATGCAGGCATCTGCGGCGGTGGCGATTTCGGTGCTGGTTTCGACCGGGTAAACAACCGCTGTGGATGTGGCGGCGGGTGCGGTGGGGGAAGGCACGCTGGTTTCAGTCGCCGCGGGGCGGCATCCGGCTGCCAGGGCGAGAAGCAACACCCAGATCCAATGAATGCGCCAATGAAGGGAACGATGCATGGTCATCTCCATCCAAAAGCAATCAGGCAGTGCCAAATTGACGGTCGCCGGCGTCGCCCAGCCCGGGGAAGATATAACCGTGCTCATTCAGGTGTTCGTCGATGGCGGCAAGATAAATGGGCACATCAGGATGCGCCTGCTGCAGGCGGTTGATCCCTTCGGGGGCGCCGATGAGACCAACAAATTTGATTTTCTTTACCCCCCAACGCTTTAAAATATCCACGGTGGCGACGGCAGAACCGCCGGTGGCGAGCATGGGATCCAGAATGAGGCAGACCGAAACGGTGGGCGCCACAGGGAGCTTATTGTAATATTCCACCGGCTTCAGGGTTCGCTCGTCGCGGTATAGACCGATATGCCAGACCTCCGCCGAGGGCATCAATTCCCAGATTCCTTCCACCATGCCCAGTCCGGCGCGCAAAATGGGCACCAGACCAATTTTTTCTTCCAAGTCAGCGCCGTGCGCGATCCCCAGAGGGGTCTGCACA
Organism: Anaerolineaceae bacterium; assembly: GCA_039680295.1. Lineage (GTDB taxonomy): Bacteria > Chloroflexota > Anaerolineae > Anaerolineales > Anaerolineaceae > JBDKTF01. Next base: position 17,839 of record JBDKTF010000371.1, on the reverse strand, counting down.
TCCACTGGTTTGGTCGCCAGATCGGCAGTGGCTTCATACGCCAGTAAACCGGCTAACTCGCGCACCAGTTCGCGGAATTTTTTGGGTTCGGTTTTAACATTGCGCAGGCGGGTCAATTTATGCGCCACCAAAGGATGGGTGGAAGGGTATACATTCGCCATTTGAATCTCCACAGTATAAATTTGTATACAATTATAGCCGTGATTCTGGCTGGTGTGTGTTTCAGATCAGGGTATAATCATTCGCATGAATGAGGATAACAGCCGGTTGGTCAACCCCGAACCCAAACCTGATGACCGCGTGGATCAGGCGCTGCGCCCCGATCATTTGTCTGAGATGATCGGACAGGATCAGATCAAACAAAACCTGATGATCCTGATCGAGGCAGCGCACCACCGCAATGAACCGCTGGATCATGTGTTGTTTTACGGTCCGCCCGGGTTGGGCAAGACCACCCTGGCGCATGTCCTGGCGAACGAAATGGGAGTGAATATTAAGATCACCGCCGGTCCGGCGATCGAGCGGGCGGGTGATCTGGCGGCAATTTTGACCAACCTGCATGCCGGAGATATCCTCTTTATCGATGAAATTCACCGTCTGGGTCGCGCCGTGGAAGAAGTTCTTTACCCGGCGATGGAAGACTTTGCGCTGGATATCATCATCGGCAAAGGACCTTCGGCGCGTTCCATTCGCCTCAAACTGCCGCGGTTCACCGTAATCGGAGCGACCACCCGTCTGGCGCTGGTAACGGCGCCGCTGCGGGCGCGTTTTGGCGCGGTGTACCGTCTGGATTTTTACGATCAAAACGCCATGGAAGAAATTGTCCGGCGCGGCGCCGGTTTGCTGGGCGTCGAATCGGATGATGAAGGCGTGGAAGAGATCGCGCGTCGGGCGCGGGGCACACCCCGCGTGGCGCTGCGTCTGCTGCGCCGGGTGCGCGATTACGCGCAGGTGCGCGCCAACGGCAGGATTACCCGTCAGGCGGCACAGGAAGCGCTCAATTTGCTCAATGTCGACCCCAAAGGACTGGATGATGTGGACCGCCGTGTGCTGTCCACCATTATTGAGAAATACCACGGCGGACCGGTCGGCTTGGGCACCATTGCGGCATCCATCAGTGAAGAACAGGATACGATCATGGACGTGGTGGAACCCTACCTTCTGCAGCTCGGTTTTATCGACCGGACGCCGCAGGGGCGGGTGGCGACACAACGCGCTTATGATCACCTGGGGGTTCCCTACAACCCCGAAGACAATCATACCCAACCGAGATTGATATAACCTTGAAGACTTCTGATTTTGATTATGAACTTCCCCTCGAGCGTATTGCTCAAACGCCCGTGGAACCGCGCCATGCCTCGCGTTTGCTCGTGCTGAACCGCAGCACAGGCAAACTGGAACATACCACATTTTGGGAAATCGACCGTTACCTGCACCCTGGCGACCTGCTGGTGCTCAACCAGACGCGCGTGATTCCGGCGCGAATATTTGCGCGCAAAGAACCGGGCGGCGGCAGAGTGGAATTGCTGCTTTTGCGGCGCGAAGATGATGTGACCTGGGAAGCCCTGGGCGGCGGCAAAGGCTTGCGGGTGGGACGCCGCTTGAACGTAGAGGGTGGTCCGGGCGCGGAAGTGATCGATGAGCTGGATGGCGCGCGTCGGCGGGTGCGTTTCGACGAACCGGTGGAACCCACGCTGGAACGGGTGGGGCAGATGCCGCTGCCGCCGTATATTCATACCCGCTTGCAAGACCCGGAACGCTATCAGACTGTGTATGCCCGCGAGCCCGGATCCGCGGCGGCGCCGACGGCAGGCTTGCACTTTACTCCCGAATTGATGGATAAACTGCGCACAAAGGGCATCGATTTCGCCACGGTGACGCTGCATGTTGGATTGGATACCTTCGCGCCTGTCACTGAGGACAATCCACAGGAACACAAGATTCACACGGAATGGTGCGAGCTGACGCCCGAATCGGCAGAGAAAATTAATGCGACCCGCCAGAACGGTGGGCGGGTTGTGGCGGTGGGCACCACCAGTGTGCGCACCCTCGAATCGGCAGCGCGTTATGCTTCAGATGGCGCTGTGGTGGCGCCATTTACCGGTCCCACAGATTTATTCATTCTGCCCGGTTTTCAATTCAAAGCCGTGGACGTGATGATCACCAATTTTCACCTGCCGAAATCAACCCTGCTGATGCTGGTCAGCGCGTTCGCCAGCCGCGAGATGATCCTCTCGACCTACCGTACGGCGGTGGAAATGCAGTACCGCTTCTTCTCTTTTGGCGATGCCATGTTGATCCTTTGAGAGGATTGCTGATGGAAGACATTCCTGCCGGCATGGAAAGCCTGGAAGCCGAGATCATTGCCTGCCGCGCCTGCCCGCGGTTGACCGCCTGGCGGGAGCAGGTTGCGCAAACCCGCCGCCGCGCCTATCGGGATCAGGAGTATTGGGGGAAACCGGTACCGGGTTTCGGAGATCCGCAGGCGCGCCTGATGATCGTGGGACTGGCGCCAGGCGCACACGGTTCCAACCGCACCGGGCGGATGTTTACAGGCGATGCTTCGGGCGATTTTCTGTATCCGGCGCTGTATGCCACCGATTTCGCCAATCGACCTACGGCTGTGAACCGCGGCGATGGACTGCAATTGCGCGACCTGTTCATCACGGCTGTGTGCCGCTGCGTTCCGCCGGACAACAAACCCACTGCGCAAGAAATTGCCACCTGTATGCCTTTTCTGGCGCGGGAACTGGATGCGCTGCCCCGTCTGGAGGGCATCGTGGCGTTGGGCAAGATCGCTTTCGATCAGATGCTGGCGTTTTTCGCCCGCAAGGATGATCCGGCGGCAAAGGTGAACTTTGGTCACGGCGTGTATGTTCCGGCAGGGGAAGGTCGCCCGTGGATTCTGGCGTCTTACCATCCCTCCCGCCAGAATACCCAGACCGGCAGGTTGACACCGGAGATGTTTGCACAAATCTGGACGCGAGCGCGCGAACTGCTCGATTCAGAGCCGTGAAGCGCCTTAACCCATGTCAAAAGGGATGAAATTAGCTTATCCTGGTTGACTTCGCTGCTTCCATCGCTTTCGGTGGAAATTGATTTCCCATTTTTACATCACCATATCATTGCCGGGGAACGACAGGATTCATTGGATGTCTGGAAACAGGGACCCCCTTTGACAGATTTTTGATTCAATTTTGAGGTTGCTGTGAGTGTATTGGTTTTTCTTCTCATCGTTCTGGCTGCTCTCCTCCTGATTTTGGGAGTGGGACCATTTCTTATTGCTGTGCCGCCTTTGGAAGACACGGTTCCACCTCAAACCCTGGCGGATGCTGACAGTCAGTTCATTGATATAAACGGCGTAAAGGTCCATTACAAACGCATGGGGCAGGGTGAGCCGGTCATGGTTCTGCTGCACGGTTTTGGCGCCAGCACTTTTTCATGGGGCGAGGTGATGGAGCCATTGTCAGCGCACGGCACAGTGATCGCTTACGATCGACCCGCATTTGGTCTGACGGAACGTCCCGTGCCGGGAAATTGGGACGGAGACAGCCCCTATTCGACAGTTTCGCAGGTTAATCTTTTGATGAGCTTAATGGATGGGCTTGGCGTGGAAAAAGCGCTGCTGGTGGGTCATTCTGCCGGAGGAACCGTTGCCCTTTATACTGCGCTGGAACATCCTGAACGGGTGAATGGGTTGGTACTGGTGGATGCTGCGGCGTATACGGATGCTCCATTTGCTTCATGGATGATTCCCATTTTTCATACTCCGCAGATGGACCGGCTGGGTCCATGGGCGGCGCGCCAGTTCGCCGCCAGAACGGATGATCTGTTGAAACGAGCCTGGCATGATCCATCCAGAGTCACACCTGCCATACGCGAAGGGTATCGTAGCTTCCTGAAGGTTGATCACTGGGATCAGGGACTGTGGCAGGTGACGCGCGCCTACCAACCGTTGGACCTGGCAGATCATTTGGGTAAGCTGCGCCTGCCTGTTCTGGTCATTACCGGAGATGATGACCAGGTTGTACCCACCCAGGAAAGCCAGCGTCTGGCGGAAGATATCCCTGACGCTGATCTGGAGGTTGTGAAAGCCTGCGGTCATATTCCTCAGGAGGAAACCCCACAGGATTTCTTAAACAGTGTGGAAGCGTGGCTTGCGGCTCAGATTGTACAACAGTAGAGAATCACACGGCGTGAAATAAAAAAAGCAGGACGGGGGTTCTCCGTCCTGCTTTTGTCTTTTGTCCGGGGATTAGCGGCGCAGCGCGCTCCAACCCGCGAATTCGGCGGTTTCGCCCAGTTCCTGTTCGATGCGCAGGAGCTGGTTGTACTTTGCCACGCGGTCTGAGCGAGCGGGGGCGCCGGTCTTGATCTGACCCATGTTGAGCGCAACCGCCAGATCGGCGATGGTGGAATCCTCGGTTTCGCCGGAGCGGTGCGAGGTGACGGCACGCCAACCGGCGCGGTGGCAGGCTTCCACGGCTTCAATGGTCTCGGTGAGCGAGCCAATCTGGTTCAGTTTCACCAGCAGCGCGTTGGCAGCCTTTTCCTTGATGGCGCGGCGAACGCGTTCGGGGTTGGTCACCAGCAGATCGTCACCAACGATCTGGATGCGATCGCCAACTTCAGCGGTCAGCATCTTCCAGCCGTCCCAGTCATCCTGCGCCAGACCGTCTTCAATGGAGACGATCGGGTACTGATCCACCCAGTTCTTCCAGAACGCAACCATCTGTTCGCTGGTAAGTTTCTTGCCTTCTTTGCGCAGGTTGTAGAGCTTGGTTTCTTCGTCATAGAGTTCGGAGGCAGCGGGATCCAGGGCAATGCAGACCTGTTCACCGGCTTTGTAACCGGCTTTTTCAATGGCTTCGAGGATGACTTCCACGGCTTCGACGTTTGCCTTGAGGGCGGGCGCGTACCCACCTTCATCGCCGACCAGGGTGGCATAACCGCGAGCCTTGAGCACAGACTTGAGCGCGTGGTAGATTTCAGCGCCCCAGCGCAAGCATTCCGCGAAGGAAGGCGCACCCAGAGGCATGACCATGAATTCCTGCGCGTCAGTGGACTGCCAGGCAGTGTGCGCGCCGCCGTTGAGGATATTCATCATGGGAACCGGCAGAACATGAGCGTAGACGCCGCCCAGATAGCGGTAGAGGGGCAATCCCAGACCATTGGCGGCTGCTTTCGCTACTGCCAGGCTGGTGCCGAGAATGGCGTTGGCGCCAAATTTTGACTTATTGGGGGTGCCGTCCAGTTCGATCAGCGCCATGTCGATGGCTTTCTGTTCGGTGGCATCCCAACCAATCAGAGCGTCGGCGATGTCATTGTTGACGTGTTCCACGGCTTGCAAAACGCCCTTGCCGTTGTAGCGGGATTTATCGCCATCACGCAGCTCAAGGGCTTCATGGATACCGGTGGAGGCGCCGGAGGGAACAGCTGCCCGACCCCAGGAACCGTCTTCCAAAATTACTTCAACTTCAACGGTTGGGTTGCCACGCGAATCCAGGATTTCGATTGCAGAGATTGAATCAATGACTGTGTCCATTTCACTCACCTTTGGTTATACAAAACGAGATTAATTTCGGGCACGTTCTGCCCGGTCCAAGCAATATTGCAAATCATTTGTGCCAGATGACACAAGTATAATACGAAACTACATAATTCGCACAATCGATTGCCTGGAATGTCTGGACAGACACCTATCCAGCTTCCGTATCCTACGACTACTTGGCGGAAGAAAGTGGATCCTGATCGTGAGGTACACCGGCGCGGTCGCACACGGCGCTCAAAAAGGCAACGAAGATTGGGTGCGGATTGTTGGGGCGGGAAAGAAATTCGGGATGGAATTGAGTCCCAACCATGAAAGGATGATCCACGAGTTCTGCGATTTCCACCAGTTTGCCGTCAGGAGAAAGACCAGAGAAACGCATTCCATTGGCTTCGAAGGTTGAGCGGAACGTATTGTTGAATTCGAAACGATGGCGATGGCGTTCTTCCACCAGAGGCTTCGCATAGGCTTTCCCTGCGATGGTGTTAGGTTGAAGCTGGCAGGGGTACAGCCCCAGACGCATGGTCCCACCCATGTCAGAAATATCACGTTGATCCACCATCAGATCGATCACAGGATAGGGCGTGGAGCGGTCAAATTCGGTGGAATTGGCTTCTTCGTTTTTGAAGATGTCGCGGGCAAACTCGATCACCATCAACTGCATACCCAGGCACAAGCCGAGATAGGGAACCTTGCTGGTGCGGGCATAACGCGCCGCCTGAATTTTGCCTTCGATGCCGCGGCTGCCGAAACCGCCGGGAACCAGGATGCCATCTACGTCGTGGAGGGTATCCCAGCCATGACCCTTTTCGAGTTCAGCAGAATGGACCCACTCGAGATCCAATTCCACGCCCAGGTGCAATGCCGCGTGCTTGAGGGCTTCGCGGACGCTTAAATAGGCGTCGTGCAGCTCTACATACTTGCCGACCAACGCCACCTTGACATGGGGTTTGGGACGCTGCACTTCTGCGACCAGTTTTTTCCAGGATGTCCAATCTGGTTTCTGGCGCTGTTCCAAGCCCAGACGCTTGACCAGATAATCTCCAACGCCAGCTTTTTCAAGCAGCAGGGGAATTTCATAAAGGATGGGCGCGGTGACCATGGGGACGACCGCCTGCTTATCCACGTCGCAAAACAACGCGATTTTCTCGCAAAGACTCTCTTCGATGGGGTAGTCGGAACGGGCAACGATCATATCGGGGGTGATACCGATCGAGCGCAGTTCGGCAACCGAATGCTGGGTGGGTTTCGTTTTCAATTCGGCGGTTGCGCCGATGTAAGGCAGCCAGGTCACATGGATGTAGGCGGTATTCTCGCGACCCACATCGCTGCGCATCTGACGCAGCGCCTCGAGGAAAGGCTGGCTTTCGATGTCACCCACGGTGCCACCCACTTCCACGAGCACAATTTCAGCGCCCGTGGTTTTGGGTACCATGGCAATCCGGCGTTTGATTTCATTCGTGATGTGCGGGATGACCTGAATAGTGCCGCCCAGATAATCGCCCCGGCGTTCTTTACTGATCACTTCTGCGTAAACCTGTCCGGTGGTGATGTTGCAAACCTTGTTCAGTCGGACATCAATAAACCGTTCGTAATGTCCGAGATCCAGGTCAGTCTCTGCGCCATCGTCCAGAACGTAAACCTCACCATGCTGGTAAGGGCTCATGGTTCCAGGGTCTACGTTAATGTATGGATCGAGTTTTTGAACGGCGACTTTGTATCCGCGTTGTTTAAGCAGTCTTCCAACAGCTGCGGCAGTGACGCCTTTTCCAACCGAGGAAACGACACCGCCGGTAAAAAAGATGTACTTGGTTGCCATCCCATACCTCCATTTGGCAATTGAAACGGAACGAATGCAAAGAGCGCGGAAACCTGTAACAGGCAAATTACACAGAAGTGGGGAGGGACCGTTTGACGGCTCCTCCCCACGGATGGTTGAGCGAATTGGCTGGATAATTTCCGGCTTTCATACGCAAATTGTTCCTGTGTAGATCCGAATCTCCGCGCGCAGGGTAGAAATTTCCTGCACAAGCTCTGTGCGCTTAAAAATTAACAAAAGAAGTTTACCACAGAATCCATAGGGAACGCAAATTGAATCGACCGTCTGTGACAATCCATTTGATAAATAAACACCCCACCATGAAAATGGTGGGGTGCGTTATTTCCTTGGGGGTGCAAGAAGCGCTACGAGCCTTGAGCTTTATTTTCAAGTGTCCGGTTGAGAATATCTTCCTGTTCCTTTGAAACATTTTTGGCTTTACGAGCCTTTTCAGCCTGAGACTTGCGTTCCTTGGCTTTTTCCATCGCCGCGCGCATGGCAATTTCCATGGCGGTTGGTTCAGGTTCAGCGGATTTGGCTTCTTCAAGGTAAGCAATTGCTTCTGCGCCGAACGAACCATCTTCGCGGCGGCGGGGCGCTTTGCGAGCGCGGCGCGGTTTTTCAGCGCGGGCAGGGGGTTCGAACGCGGGGTGAACCGGTTCTTCTTCCTTCGCCGGCGGCTCCTGCAGGGCTTTCAGGCTGAGTTTGATCTGCTTCTTGCGGCGGTTCACTTCCAGAACCATCGCTTCCACCTCGTCGCCTTCTTTGACGACCTCAGAGGGGGTGCGGACGTAGCCGTGTGCCAGTTCACTGATGTGGATCAAACCGGGGCGTTCGGCGCCAATTTCAACAAATGCGCCGAATTTTTCCAGACGAACCACTTTGCCCTTAACAACCATTTCTTTCTTCAGATCGCGCCAATCGTAGTCCAGGGGTTTGAACATGGTCAGTTCAACACGATCTTCCTTGACACGGCGTATCCAGACTTCAATTTCCTGTCCAACCTTGAGGATATCCTCAACCCGTTTCACGGTTTGACCCTCTTCGGTGGGCTGGATCTGGGAGATATGCAGAACAGCCTGGACAGGCTTTCCGATATCCACCAGCGCACCTGCCAGGGTGGTTTTCACAACCTTACCTGTAAAGTGCATTTTGGATCTAATTTCTGTTTCTTCCACCGGGCTTTCGCCCGTCACAACGCTGTTTTCCATAGCGCAACTCTCCCAAAGTCAATTTTTCAGCGAAGATCGATTATACCTTGCCCATGTAAAACTGTCAAATGGAATTGTCTGGATTAGACGGTTTCTTGCCCACAATCCGCCGGAAGGCAACCGCACCCACCAAAAAGGGCATCCAGAAGGTGATACCGCGGTATGCGAGGGTGATCACCGTTGCATCTGCCAGTTTGACTCCCAGCGAGCTGAGCGCAAGGCTGAGCATACCTTCTACAATTCCAATTCCGGATGGTGTGGGCGACACGATCAGGAATAGATATCCAACACAGAAACCAGCAACCACCAGTCCGGCAGAAACGGGCACATCGAACGCCAGAAACATCAGCAGCATGATTACGATCATGATGCTTTTATTTGCCAGCGCCAGCAGGAACGGGCGAATGAAAACCCTGGGCGGTTGATAACGGATGGCTTGAATTCCTTCGCAGGCATCTGCGGCGAACTGACGGGCGCGGTCTTCAGAAAGATAATCGTGGTGGATGAAGGGACGGATGATGCGGTTGACCTGATGCGACAACCATGCCAGCACATCGGATAACATCCGTTCGGATTTCATTCCCAGAACCAGCAGGGCAATCATTCCCGAAGCGATGAGCAGCAGGATGATGGAAGCGGTGATCTCCGTCCAGGTGATGTGATTTCTGCGGTAGAGCACGGAAAATCCGAGCACCAGAATGGTGGCGAAACCGGCGTAATCAAACAGCATAAACAGCGCGCCGGCAATGGTCACTTTGCCGCTCGAATGACCGCGAGTGCGGGCATCGTTGAGAAAAACCAGAATACCGCTCATCCCGCCGCTGGGAGCAATGACGCTGACGAAACTGGCAGCCGCCGCCAGTTGGATGACACGCCCCTGCTCCTCTTTGATTCCCAGCACATCATAGATCACATGGTAACTGGTTCCCAGCACTGCCAGCCAGAGGACTTCAAAACCGACTGCCAGCAGGAGATACCAGACATTGCCCCTTTGCAGCGTTTCCCAGATTTTTTGCATTTGGGCAAATTGGGTCAAGACGAACAGGATGCTAAGTAGAAGGAGTAACGCGATGATGATTTTCCGCATGATGGCTATTATACGAGATAATTCATATAAAGCCTGCACTTTTCCAATTGAAATGCCTGTTCAGAGATAAGCCTGTATGGAGGAAAGAAAGGATTAACAAGCAACGGGAGTGACGCCTGCCACTCCCGTTGAAATTTCCTGTCGAGCGAGGTTATTGACCGGATGAACTCGTTCCCAATGTAATTTTGAGGGATTTGGTCGTTCCATTCCGGTTGATTTCCACGGTCACGGTCTCGCCAGACTGGTGGTTAAACAGGGTGTTGATATACGTGTTGTCGCTGTTCAGCGCGACGCCGCCGATGGACGTGATGATATCTCCGCGCTGAATGCCTCCCTGATCTGCCGGGCTGCCGGAATCAACGGCCGATACATACACCCCCCATTCGACAGGCAGGCGATATGCCATGCTGATTTGAGGGGTGATCCACTGCCAGCTGATGCCCATATAGGGGCGCGATACGTATCCATTGGCGATGATCTGACTGGCGACCGCTTGCGCTGTGTTGGACGGTATGGCGAAGCCCAATCCTTCTGCCACGGTACCGCTGTTGCTGCTGCGGACGATGAGCGTGTTGATGCCCACAACCTGCCCCGCCAGATTGACCAGCGGTCCGCCAGAATTCCCCTGGTTAATGGCGGCGTCTGTCTGGATCAAACCTTCAAGCGTGTAGCCGCTGCTGGTATCGATGCTGCGCCCGGTGGCGCTGATGACTCCCACGGTAACGGTATTCTTGAAGTCGCCCAGCGGCGAACCAATGGCGATGACCGATTCACCGGGTTTGAGGTTGTCGGAATTGCCCAGAACAGCCACGGCGGGCATTTCGCCATCCACCTTCAATACCGCCAGATCGGCATATTGATCCGTTCCAACGATCTTTGCGGTGCGTTGGTCTCCATTGGCAAAGACGACAGAGACCTGGGTGGCGCCTTCGATCACGTGGTTATTGGTCAATATTTGACCGTCTGCCGAAACAATGACCCCACTTCCACTGGCTTCAGAGTCTGAGGTGAAGCCAAAGGGGGTTAACTGCCCTGAAGTGACGCTGACAACGGTCACCACGGCAGGACCAACCTGGCTGACTGCCTGGGTGATGGCGGTTTCAATCTCTGTGTATGAAACGGACAGTTGTGATGCTGCCGGTGCGGTTTCCACAGCGGCGGCGGGTTGGGCAACGGTTGTGCTGGACGCTGATTTGGTTTGTATGCCGCGGTACACCGCATATCCGCCCGCCAGGGTACCCGCCAGAGCAGCGCCAAATGCGATTACGATAACGAACAATACGTAAAGTATTTTTCTTCCGGTCATGGTTGACCTCATGGTTTTACTTAATGGACTCTTTTAAGACCTCCACAGCGCGATCGAGCTGCGGATCACGATTGGCTTGAATATCTTCATCGGTCAGCGAAACCTCAACATCCGGGGTGAGACCGACTTTATTGATCTGGCGTTCTTTTGGAGTGAGCCAGTGCGCAACCGTGACGCGGATAGCGCCCTGATCGTTATCCAGGGTGATCCAGTTTTGTACAGAGCCTTTTCCATAGGTGACCGTGCCCACCAGTTTACCGCGCCCGTAATCTTGAATGGCGCCCGCCAGAATCTCAGAGGCAGAGGCTGACCCTTTATTGACGAGCACAACCAGGGGAATTTCGGTTGCCAACCCACCCGAATGGGTTTTGAATGTGTTCTTTTCGCCGTTGCCGTATTCCTCATACAGCAGTACGGAGTTTTTTTCGATAAACTCAGAGCCCACATCGACTGCGGTTTGCAAATATCCGCCGCCGTTGTACCGCAGATCGAGGACCAAACCCACCGGATTTTGTTTTTCCAATTCCGTCAGTGCTTTTTTCAGTTCAGAGTCGGTCGTTTCGCCGAAGGTGGAAATGCGTATGTAACCAATATTGTTATCCAACATCTTGCTTTCCACGGTGGGGACTTCAATCTTGGCGCGGGTGATGGTGACGTCGAAGGGTTCAGGGGTGTCTTTGCGCACAATGGTGAGGGTCACATCGGTGCCGGCAGGTCCCAAAATCTGACGGAGCACCAGGCTGCCATCCATGCCGGTCATATCCTTGCCGTCCACAGCGTGCACTTCATCTCCCGGTTTTAAACCTGCCTTTTCTGCGGGCGAGCCAGGCATGGGGCTGATGATGGTAAGAAATTCGCCGCTGGTATCCACCCAGGCGCCGATCCCTTCATAACCGCCTTCCATCTGGCTGTTCACCTGCCGCAGCATGTCTGGATCCATATAAGAAGTATGCTCATCGCCCAACGCTTCCAACATGCCGCGGATTGCGCCTTGCATTAATTTCGCATCATCCACGGGCTGCTGGTAGTACTCATCGTGTACGATGTCCCAGCTCTTCCAGAAGGGTTTAAACAGGGATTCCACATCGGTGGAACTGGCTGTGGGTGTGCTGGCGTCTGCAGTCGGTGAGAGACCTGGAATGGTGAACTGCGTGCCTCCCTTGAGCGGGAACATCCAGCCGCTGACCATTCCGGCGGAGAATGCACCGACCAGCAGCACAATCGAGACGATGACAATGAGAACGTTGCGAAGCGTTTTTGACATATCCATCTCCTGGGCGTTGAATCAATTGATCCAATGCGCCGTGAATTATTCGATCTGGAATTAAGCTTAACACAGGTGGATTAAATCAGAATGAAATCAGTACAGAATACCCCCAAATACATATCGAAGGACAATAATTTATTTACTGTCTTCGTGATCGTTTTCTTCTGAAGGCATTTGATCCCGCAGAGAAGCCACCCGGCGCGAGAGTTCCGCCAGGTTTTGATCCTCCTCTTTCCAGGGATCTTTTATCGAGGTGCCTGCCTTATGCAATATTTCAGCATGGCGCATGGTGTTCGCGTGTGGATTTTTTCCCCGGATTGCTGCCACCAGCGAGAGATTGACCAGAATCACAACGCCGACGATCAGGCAGAGACCAATGAAAAAAGTCTTGGGGTCATCCAGTATCATTTGCTGTACTTTCCATTCAGTAAACGAGGAAGCAGGTGTTTTAAAGCCAGAATATCGGGCAGAAAATAATCCGCAACCGGATCTGACTGGTCATGTCCGACCCAAAGGGTTGTCATTCCCAGAGATTTGGCAGATGCGAGGTTTCGATTGGAATCTTCCAGCAGGACGCAGCGGCACGGATCCACGTTGCCAGCCAGTTCCAGGGCGCGTTGAAATGCCTCGGTTTGCGGCTTGCAGTAAGGCGCAATTTGCAGGATATCGATGATCTGATCAAAACATCCCTGGATTTCCAGCGCTTTTAACACCCGGTTGGCATGGTTGACATCGGCATTGGTGAGGATGATTTTTCGTACCGGGATCATCGAAAGCAGCTCCCGCAGTTCTGGGGCGGGCTTAAGCACATCTTCCACGGGAACATCATGGACGTATGCCAGATATTCGGGCACATCCAGGGCATAATGCTGCTGCAAACCGCGCATGGTTGTGCCGTAGGTTTCAAAGAACTGCCGACGAAGCTCGGGGATTTTTTCGGCGGGCAGGTTCAGGCGTTCGCGCATATACTGCTCCATGCGCTGACGAATGGCTGCCCAGATGCCGGCAGAAGACGGGTAAAGCGTATCGTCCAGGTCGAATAAAAAGAGGTCGATATCCATATCTTGAGTATACCGCAAGGCGAACAACCTGTAAGGTGACCTGGTTATGCAGGTCATGTTTTGGTCCTATTTTTGAAATCTGATTGGATCGGTTAAGGTATAATCAACTGCGGAGTCTTCAAGATTATGCCCATTCAGACCCTACCCGATGAAGTCGCCTCCCAGATTGCCGCCGGCGAAGTTGTTGAACGTCCCGCTTCGGTGGTGAAAGAACTGGTTGAAAATGCGCTCGATTCAGGCGCCCACAAGATTCAGATCGAAATTGAAGGCGCAGGGAAACGATTAATCCAGGTTTCGGATGATGGCAGCGGTATCCCTGCGGATGAACTGCCTCTGGCAGTGGGTCGGCATGCCACCAGCAAGCTGCATCACGCCGATGACCTGTTTCACATCACCACGCTGGGTTTTCGCGGTGAAGCGCTGGCTTCGATCGGGTCGGTGGCGCGGCTGTCGCTGACTTCCCGTTCGGATGGGGTGGATGTCGGTGCGCGTTTACTGGTCGAAGGCGGGCATAACGGCGCCGTTTCGTCTGTCGGCGCTCCCCAGGGAACGGTCGTTCGCGTGGAAGATTTATTCTATAACGTCCCGGCGCGTCTGAAATTTCTCAAACAGGATTCAACAGAACGGCAGCAGATCGATGGTCTGGTGATGCGTTATGCGCTGGCGTATCCGCAGGTGCGCTTCCGGCTGGCGCAGGATGGTAAATTGATTTTGCAAACCAGCGGAAACGGCGACCGGCGGGAAGTGCTTGCCAGTCTGTATGGGGTGGATATCGCGCGGCAGATGCTGGCGGTGATGGCGGAAGAGGAAGATGTCTCGATGGATGGTTTCATCAGCCCGATTTCGCTTACACGGTCCAATCGCCGCGAGATCACATTCTTTGTCAATGGACGCTGGGTGATGGATACCCCACTGACGCAAGCCATGGTGCAGGCGTATCACACACTGTTGATGGTGGGGCGGTATCCGATGGGGGTGATTTTGCTTACCCTTCCACCTGAATCGGTGGATGTGAACGTGCATCCTGCCAAAGCCGAGGTACGCTTTCGCAGCCCTGAACGGGTTTTCAGCGGGGTGCAGCGGGCGGTACGGCGCGCTTTGCTGGCGTATACCCCTGTTCCGACCATGGGATTGGCGCCAACGTGGACGCCGACTCCCCAGCCGGTTCAACGCAGTGTGGACTTCGGCTGGGAAATGGCAGAAGAAGCCGGAGCGGTGGTCGAACAGGTATCCTCCCAACCGGTTGAATCTCAAACATCGAACGCAGCGGCACCAATGCAGCCGTCCATTCCGGGCAGTGCGCTGCCGCTGCTTCGTCTGGTCGGGCAGGTAGGCGCAACATACCTGGTCGCGGAAGCCCCCGATGGTCTCTATTTGATTGATCAGCATGCCGCTCATGAGCGGGTGCTTTTTGAACGACTGATGGGTTCCATCAGCGGCGCAATTCCTTCGCAAACCCTGCTTGAGCCTGCCATGGTGCAGCTCGCACCGCCCGCGGCGCGTCTGTTAAACGATCAACTTCCCACGTTGTCTCATCTGGGATTCCAGGTGGAAGTCTTTGGACCGGCGACATTTTTGGTGCGCGCGCTGCCGCAAATTTTGAGTCATCTGGATCCGGCGGCGGCGCTGCGGGTGCTGGTGGAAGATTTCGAAGAGGATGAGACCCCCCTGCAAAGCGAACTGGAAGCCCGTCTGGCGGCGCGGGTGTGTAAACGGGCGGCGGTCAAAGCCGGACAGGTTCTGACAAATGAAGAACAGGTCTCTCTGGTGCGCAACCTGGAAGCCTGCCAATCGCCGCGGACCTGCCCACATGGGCGACCGACCATGATTCATCTTTCCGTGGATTTATTAGAGCGTCAGTTTGGGCGACGGGGCGCCCGCTGAATATTCTTAAGAGGGACAAGATTGTTTTTACCCAGGAATGGAGAGCAGACGATATGCAGATTGTGACTGATCGCGGCGCTGACCTTACCCCGGAACAATTGGAAGGGCTGAATGTATATTTTGCCCCGTTGATCGTGACGCTGGATGGAAAGACCTACCGCAGCGGTGTGGATATTCAATCCGATGAGTTTTTGCAAAAACTGGAAGAGACAGAGGCTTATCCCACGACCTCTCAACCGTCTGCCGGAGATTTTGCCGCGCTGTATCGCAAACTGGCGGAAACCGACCCGGAAATCCTTTCCATTCATATATCCTCTGGATTGAGCGGAACTTTGAACGCCGCGCGCGCCGGCGCAGCAATGGTTCCCGAAGCGCATGTCACATTTTTCGATACCAAAACACTCTCCTGTCCTGAAGGCTGGCACGTGGAAGCGGCAGCGCGGGCAGCCAAAGCGGGCTGGTCGATGGAAAAAACCCTGGCGCTGCTGGAACGTATTCGCGCCGCGACGGAAGGCATGTTTACCATCACCACAATGAAATACCTGATCCACGGCGGGCGGGTATCTCATTTGAAAGGTCTGGTGGCTTCGCTGCTCAATATCAAACCGGTGATTGGCGTCGCCAAGGATACCGGCATGTATATCACCCTTGGGCAGGAAATGACCCTGCGGCGCGCCATCCAGAAACTGGTGGATGTCGTGCAAAGCTGGTATCCAACCGGTTCATCGATTCGAATCCAATTACTCCATGCCAATAACCTCGCCGGGATCGAGCAGTTGGGGGCAAAACTGAGCGAATTGTTTGATGTGACATTTATCAAACCCGCTCAGATCGGACCAGTGCTGGCTGCTCATACGGGAGCCGGGCTGGTGGGTTTATCTGTGGCGCCGCAAGCCATTTTTGATGAACTGGCATAATCCGTCCCCGGAGGAGTTTTTGCGCCGATGAGCCGGATTCTGGTGTCGGGATTAATCAATCTGGAGACAACGCTGCGGATTGACGGCTTTCCACTGCCATATTATCCCGTTACCTATCCATTTGGAGGCGTTCATTCCACCGTTTCAGGTGTGGGTTTGAATGTCGCAACTGCGCTGCGTAAACTGGGCGATGCAGTGACTTTGTTTTCCATGCTGGGTCACGATGCCCCCGGGCATCTGGCGTTGGATGCGCTGAAAGCGGCGGACATTCCTACAGATCATGTTCTGCTGACGCTGGATCAGACGCCCCAATCAGTTATTTTGTATGACAGCAATGGGAAACGGCAGATCCATGTGGATCTGAAAGATATCCAGGAGCGGGATTATCCATGGAATCTGGCGGCAGAATCTGAGCTGTCGGGTTGTGACCTGGCGGTGTTGTGCAATATCAATTTCTCGCGCCCGCTGCTGGAAAAAGCCCGCCGAATGGGCAAATGGATTGCCACTGACGTGCATGCATTGGGCAGTCTGGACGATGATTACAACCGCGATTTTATGTCTGCGGCGCAGATCCTGTTCATGAGTCACGAGAACTTGCCCGAACCACCCGAGGTTTTTGCCCGCCGGGTGATGGAACGCTATGGGAATGCGATTGTGGTGATTGGCATGGGCGCGGATGGGGCTGTTCTGGCAGTCAAAGGAGAAAACACCGTCCGGCATTTTCCGGCGGTAAACACGCGTCCGGTGGTCAATACGATTGGCGCGGGCGATGCGCTGTTTTCCGGTGTCATTCATGCGTATACGTCTGGGCGCGATCCTGTTCAGGCGCTGCGGCAGGCGATGGTTTTTGCTTCATATAAAATTGGCACAACGGGCGCGGCAGACGGTTTTCTCACCGCCGAAGAACTGGCAGCCTGGATGTGTAAATCCGGAATATAATTCTCTCTTGATTTTGGAGGATGATGATGGATACCATGCAGGCATTGTGGCTTGAAGATCAAACCTTTTCGTTGCGCACGGATGTGCCCAAACCTGTCCCCGGCAAGGATGAAGCACTGATTCGAGTGCGGCTGACGGGCGTATGCAACACCGATCTTGAAATGGGACGGGGATATTACCCGTTTACCGGCGTGCCCGGTCATGAATTTGTGGGCGATGTGGTGGCATCGCCGGATGCTCCTCAATGGGTGGGAAAACGCGTGGTGGGTGAGATCAACGTCACCTGTGGCGCCTGCGAACCCTGCCTTTCTGGAAGAGCACACCACTGCGAAAACCGGACTGTCATTGGAATTTCTGGCAGAAACGGGGTGTTTGCCGAATATCTCACCCTTCCGGTGCGCAACCAGCATCTTGTGCCGACGAATATCCCGGATGAGATGGCGGTATTCACCGAACCGCTTGCGGCGGCTGTTCAGATTCAGGAACAGGTGCATATTGCCCCTGGTACACGTGTGCTGGTGGTAGGCGCCGGAAGGTTGGGTTTACTCACAGCCCAATCGCTGCGGTTAACCGGATGCCAGCTTCAGGTGGTGGTACGGCATGATTATCAGCGCGAGCTTCTGGCGCAGTGGCATATTGCGGCAGTAACCGAAGGGGATGTCGCTGACCGTTCGATGGATGTGTGTGTGGAAGCCACCGGCTCGCCGGATGGATTTGCACTGGCACGCCGCGCAGTCCGCGGGATGGGTACGATGGTGTTGAAAAGCACTTACAAAGGGGAGATGCCGGTGAATTTCTCA
>JBDKTF010000608.1:0-1688 GCA_039680295.1 Anaerolineaceae bacterium | reverse complement strand
CTAGCAAATCTGTCGCAGAAACTCAATTGACGATTCCTGGCTGGTGATGATTTCCTTCACCACGTCGCCGATCGAAATAATCCCAACCAGAACGCCGTTCTCCATCACGGGCAGATGGCGAATCTTTTTCTCCGTCATCAACTGCATACAGGCATTGATCTGCTGATCCGGGGTAATCGTAATCACCTCGCGGGTCATCATTTGATCCACCGGCAAATCCAGATTGCAGATGCTGGTTCTGGCGATCGACCGGGCAAAGTCTCGTTCCGATAAAATCCCCACCATCCGCTCTCCATCCATTACCAGCAGCGCGCCGATATCCTTTTCAGCCAACAATCTCAGCGCGGCGATAATCGATGTGGTCGGAGAAACGGACCAAACCTGGCTCCCTTTCTTTTTGAGCAATTGTTCCACCGTTGTCATGGTAAATCCGATCGAGTAAATACCAACCTCACATCATTAAAATCCTCTTGACCAGGCGTCGGCAAAGCGCCTTGTTTAATATGATCATACCGACCTACCATTAAAATAAACTGGTATTCTGGAGGAAATTTCGGGTGATTTATTCTCATCAGACGGGTCCGGGTGGATAACGCTTTCATCTGGATGCAGGCAGAATGAAGAAGTCGATTACCATTTGCCCTGTATAATTAATTCAATCTGATCGTACCGTCTGACGTTGAAACAGGGTATCAACGTTTGACGTTCAATTGTTCAAGAGGAATGCCGGAATGAAATCTTTGATCGTCTACGACTCGTTTTTTGGCAACACTGAAAAAGTGGCGCAAGCCATTGGCAGTGTACTCAACGCTACCGTTCGCCGTGTGACCAATGTGGTTCCAGAAGACCTGGAAAACCTGGATTTTCTCATTGTGGGTTCTCCCACACGCAGTTTTCGTCCTTCCCCCGCCATCACAGAATGGCTGGATGCACTCCCTGCTGGATCCCTCAGGGGTGTGAAAGTCAGCGCCTTTGACACGCGTATTCCCGCCAGCACAATCAAATCGCCTGTATTCCGTTATATTGTCGGGCATGCAGGATACGCGGATGCGCTCATTATCAGAACCCTCGTGAAAAAAGGCGGTATTCTCAGCGTTCCCTCAGAAGGGTTTCTTGTTGAAGGGACAGAAGGTCCTCTGGCGGAAGGCGAGTTGGAACGTGCCTCCGCATGGGCGCAAAAGTTCTTATAGAATCTCGAAAAAACAAACATCCGGGATTAAAAATGCAGGTTGGGTTGAGGGCATCTGCCCTCAACCCAACCTGTGGTTTCATTTTTATAGATTCACGTTTATTCGTGGAGAAGGTTTTCACCTAACCCAACCCTTCCCTGAGGGGAAGGGCTTTATCGTTTTTGGATGATTTTTATATCTCTTCGCGTTATTCGCGGTTCTGTCCTTTTCGCGCCCATTCGCGGTTCCGATTTATATCGTTCTGATCTCAATCCCATCTGCTTCATCCGTGGCATCCGTGGATGGCTTTATCTGATTTTTTTCGCGTTATTCGCGGTTTTCTGCCTTCTTCGCGCCCATTTGCGGATACATCTTTGGCTTTACGGCAGAACGTACTTCACCAGATTGTTGTTCCCCGCGTCCGCCACCCACAGCTCGTCCTCACCGTCCAGCGCCAACCCCACCGGCATGCCCAGCACCGTGCCCCCGCTCGCCGCATCCCCCCAGTAGCGCACCAGC
>JBDKTF010000619.1:0-2473 GCA_039680295.1 Anaerolineaceae bacterium | reverse complement strand
CGGAATTTGCCGTTGTCGTACATCACGGTCAGCGGGCGGGGGAAGAAGACCTTGCTGCGCAGACCCAGTTCGTCGATCAGCCCAAGCATTTCGGTATCCGACGCGAACCAGTGGTGGTAGAAGTGTTCCACCGACCATTCCCATTTTTCATCCTTAAAACCGGAAGCCAATCCGCCCACATGGTCGGCGGCTTCATAGATACTGACTTCATGACCGGCTTTTGCCAGATCGTAAGCGGCAGCCATGCCCCCAATCCCGGCGCCAATGATTGCGATTTTCATAAATTCGCTCCAGTGTAAAGATTCAACGCGAAGAACGCGAAGTAAAGCAAGATCAAAACATAACGCGAAGAACGCGAAGTAAAGTAGGCTCAGATCAAAACGCGAAGAAGAGTAAAAGCAAAAAATTTTGGAAGGAGGTAACAATCCTTCATTTCGTAAAGAGCATTGATCAATCCAAAAACAAAAAAATGGATAAGATGGATCCTTTCGAGAAAAGTATAAAGAACAGGTATGCGGTAAAACCCAGGTGATTTTACCGCTTATGTTTTGGTATAAGCAAATCGACGCCATTCGAGTTTCTTGAGACTGCCGAAATTGATTAAAATGCCTACCGGTAGATTGCTGGCTTTTAAATAGTTAAGGATTTGTGCTTCTTCACGATCAGTCAGATCCGGTATCGCTTTTAATTCCACGATCAGTTGTTCATAACAAACGAGGTCAGCGATATACTCTTTCTCCAGTATGCGGTCTTTATAACGGATGATCAGCCGCTGCTGTGGGGTAAAAGGAATGCCCCGAGAGGTGAGTTCTACCTCCAGGGCTTCCTGATACACAGGTTCCAAAAATCCTGGACCTAGCTGGCGGTGCACTTCCATTGCAGCACCGATTACATGGTAAACCTCATCGCGCATTACGAGGGTGTTGTCCATCCTGACCCCAGTATATTCTTCACCTTATTTTGTATCTTCGCGTTCTTTCTGTCTTTCTTCGCGTCTTTTCGCGTTATGTTTTTCAGTCAGCCGTTCAAATTTGTCCCTTCAACGACAGGGGTATCTTCGTCTTTGGCGGTGGGGAGTTTGTCGCCCCAATGGAAGCCTTCGCGGGCAAAATATACTGCACCGAGGATGGTGATGGGCAGCCAGAGCGCGGCGTGCAGCACCAGGGTGTACCCGGCGGCAATGGCTTTATCCACGCCGTAGGCTTGCAGGAGGGCGATGCCGGGGGTATCAAAGGTGCCGATGTATCCCGGCGCAGACGGCAGGGTGGTGGCGAGATTGACGATCCCGTTCATGAGCATGAGTGCAAAGAACGGCACTTCGAAGGGGAAGGCGTGCATGACGAACCAGTATTTGCAGGTTTCAAGCAGCCAGATGACGATCGAAGTGACGAAGACCATCAAGGCATCTTTGGGAGAGCGCAGCGATTCCAAGCCTCCCAGGAATTTTAACGTGATGCCGCGCGTTTTTTCGCGGATGCGCTGCGGAACCACGCGATCGATCAGCGTGTTGGCGATCCGTTCGGTCACACGGGGGAACATGGCAGCCAGCAGAAACACCGCCAGCACACCCAGGAAGATGACCGCGCCCCAGATGGATAGCTGCTGGATGTTGCCCACGAAACCCGAGTCAGCGGTGAGTTTGGCGAGTTCGGGCAGGTTGAGGAAGACAAATCCCAGCATTACCACGCCATCGAATACACGCTCGACGATGATGGTCGCCAGCGACGCCGAAATGGGCACGCCTTCGCGGCGTTTGAGGATCACGGCGCGCAGCACCTCACCGGCGCGGGCGGGGTAAATGTTGTTGCCCATGTAGCCGATGCACACGATGGAAAACATGGTGCGGGTGGGGATTTTCTTCAACGGACGCAGCAGGTAATGCCAGCGCCAGGCGCGTACATACACGCCCACAAAATAGACAAGGATGCCGGGGATCAACCATCCGTATTTTGCGCTCTTCATGGCGGTCCACATATCCCCTAATTGCAGACCTCTGAGCGCAAAGTAAAGGAAGCCGACACTGATGAGAATGCCAACCCAGAATTGCCATCGTTTCATAAGCGCTATTGTAACATGGAGAGGCGATTCGAGCGCGCTGTCAATGAATAGATTGTAAGGACACGGCGGTTCAATGTGGTTGACTCGATGAAGTTAATTTTCTGCCATGCCCTTACGCAAACCGACAAGATTCTCCGTCGGGGCGAAGCATCACTCTCAACAAACAATCAAGGAGAGATTCTTCACCTTCGCTGCGCTCCGGTTCAGAATGACAGCGAGAGGGAGGTGACGTTGAAGCGTTTCCCCTGACTCCCGACCTTCCTTTGTTGTCATGCTGAGCCCCGCCGGGGCGAAGCATCTCTCTTAACATTCGGATGCAGAGAGATTCTTCACCTGCGCTGCGCTCCGGTTCAGAATGACAGTGAAAACTGCCGTGCCCGTATGTAAATCTGACGAAGGGCGCGGCAGTCGTAGA
>JBDKTF010000057.1:0-2820 GCA_039680295.1 Anaerolineaceae bacterium | reverse complement strand
CATTAACTGGCAGAAACGCGCGTCATCGGACTTTCATAGATCTGGATTAATGCGTACGCCCAGGCGATCGTCCCAATTGCAGCCAATGAACCAATGACCGCCGCTGTGGGTCGCAGCCAATGTCGTTTGGTCTCACGTCCTTCATCCCATGCCCGAATCACAGCCCATCCAGCGATGATTGCCAGTGTCGGATAGATCAGCAATAAATAGCGCATGCTCGGGGTAAAACTTAATGACTGCCATGCAAAATAAACCGCCGTCCACACCCAGATCAACGCATGCCGCTGCCATTCGCCCCGGATCATGCGCCATGCCATCCACAGGAATCCGGCGAATGCCAGAATTCCCAACGGCAGCCCCAAACCCCAAACGGTCAGGTTTTGGAACGCGAAAGTGATGGGTCGGTCTGCCCATTGCAGCGCGGGTGGAAAATCCACATCTCCGGTGCTTTGAACCTGCAAATCATGCAACGCTGTCAACCATTTCTCATTCAGGCTCAAACCGAAGAAACCCGGTCCGGTGAAGGCATACGGTTGGAAAATGCGGAAAACAAAGAATGCCACAATGGCGGCAATGACCAGATTTGCCAGGACGGGCGCAAACAGTTTACGCTGACCCTCTTTTGAGAGCTGGAAGAAGCGAATTGCCGCCGCTGCCGGTAACAGCGCTGCCACCGGCGCCGAGCTGACCTTGGACGCCATCGCCATACCCAATCCCACCCCAAAAAGAATGTAGAACCAGGGGGAGGTCAACGGATGCCGGCGGATATCTTCGCCCTTGTCGCGCGCCATCAGAAGGCACACCGCGAAATAAAACGCCAAAAAGGTGAACAGGTTGACGAACGTATCCACCGTGGCGTAGTGTGATAATTGAATTTGCAGCACCGCAAAGGCATCAAACAATGCCGCCAGCAGCGCAATGCGTCGGTTGTACAATTTTTTGGCAATCAGATAGACCAGAAAAACGGTCAGCACGTCTGCAATTGCCGAGAGCTGCCTGCCCACCAGATTGATTTCATCATAGCCAGTCTGCCCCATCCATTCCCCCACATAACGGGTGATAAACAGGGGCAGAGTGCCATACACATAGAAATTGTAGCCGTGGTTATTGGGGTTCAACCGGGAAACATCGGTGTTGAAATACTCTTTCAATGAATCACCGAGGGATCCCCACTGGCGCTCTCCGTCCACGTAGCTGGTCCCCACAGGTTCGATGGAAGTAGCCACCATCGTCAGAAAACGTTCGTCTGGATGCAGATGCTGGTTGGCATCCCAATTGACGCCGGTAAAACGGAAGTACAGACCTGCCAGCATGATGACCAACAAAATCAAATCATACAACCACGGCAGTTTTTCGGCGCGGGGCTGTGTTGTTCGTTTTTCAATGGTTTCAGAAGAAGACATCATTTCGAATTGCTCCTGCCGTTCATGGCTCCGCAGAAGTTGCCTGTGATACCTCAAACACAATAAAATCTTTGCCAGAGACTCTGGATGTATATAACGAGTACTCACCTGTCGGATAGAGCGAGATCAATTTTTGCAGAGATTCCTGGTCTTGCAGCGCGACCAGGAACAATTTTGGACCCACTTCATTGACCGTGGCATCCAGGTCGCCCGGTTGGATGGCAGTATCCACACCCGCAAGCTCGGCATTGAAGCCAACCAGCCGCGTATCCACCCAATAAGGATACGCCACCACACGCGCCGTTGCCGGACTGTGGGTGCGCGCCACAAAGTCGCTCACCACCTTGCCCATCTCGGTTGTGTTCCACGAATTTTGCAAATAGGTATCCTTGTACTGCCGGAAGACCAGATCGTAATTCTGCCCGGCGGAAAACAGGAATAACACGGTCGCAATCACCAGCGTTGCCCGTTTCCCACGCTCGCCTTCCCATTTTGCCTCCACACTATGCATCAGACTGTCCAGTGACAGCCCCACAATCACGAAGACCGGTACCAACGCCGCCGCGGTGCGGTTAAGGGAAGGATTTTCATCCGGAAATGCCAGAGACAGGATTGAAGGCAGCATCAGCAGCGGCACCGAGAGCAGCAGAAACAGGTCCTCCCACCGCCGCTTGCGAATATACCGAATCACCAGCAGCGCCATGCCAGATAACAGCAGGGCTGCGCTGATCACATCCAATGCCGGTCTGCCGGGCACAGAATGCACCCAGATGTTGTTGTTATCCCAAAAGAACATCACCATGGCGTTCCACAGGTTCTTCAGGAAAATTAAAATTGCCGGACCTGGCAGTGGTTGTTCCAAGGTTCCCACCCTCGTCAATGCCCGGTAGAAGAACATGTCTGGATGATCCATCATATATCGGAAAAGCGGCAGGAATACGACAAGCGCAATCACCGCTGTAATTCCCAATCCATAACCGGCTTGCAGTCGATTCTCCTTCGAGGTTCGATGCAGCAGGTAAATTGCCACGCCAATGACCACCACCACCGGAACAATGCGCATGGAAGAATACCCATGCAAGCCCAGTCCCAATGCGATCCCAGCCCAGATGAAATCATTACGTCGTCCGCCGGGCATTCCGCGAATCAGGTAATACAACGTGGGCGGAGCGAAAAGCGCATACAATGGAAAGCGCAGTCCGATGCGTGAAATCACATTTGCCCAATAGGCAATCCCGGCGAATAACGCTGCAAAAACGCCTGCGCGCTGATTTCCAAGCTCTTTTCCCAGCAAATAAATGTACGGCAGCGTTGCCAATCCGCACAAAACCGTGCCCAGCTTTAAACTCATAAAACTGATCCCGGTGCCAAACACCAGCGAAATCAGTGCGGTCAGGTACATCTGAAAACCTTCCCG
>JBDKTF010000282.1:0-3285 GCA_039680295.1 Anaerolineaceae bacterium | reverse complement strand
AGTGGCTTGAACAATCACTATTCTAGCTAGAAGGTGATTTGTGGTTTAACCCCCTGTCCCCACCCGCGTAGCGGGTGGTTTCTTGTCTCCCTCGCTTCGCTCCCTCGACAGACTAAAGTCCATAAATCAAAGAACCGACGTCTTTTGAATACGTCGGTTCAATTCACGGTAAATTAATTGTTCTTTCCGGATGGACCGTCTAATGATCTGATGCCAGATACGCTACGGCATGGTTCTGATCCCCGTCCAGGTAAATCTCGATATGAGAACCCGGACGGTAAGAAGCCACTTCGATCAAACGGATCACCCCGGCAACCCTTTCGCCTGTCCTGACCAGTTCAGATAGATGATCGGGTGATTTCTCAAAGAATTCCCGGTTGTAAAAGGTTCGTTCTTCATCCAATGGAAGAGACAGCGGATAGATCTGGGCTTCCATCAGGTCCTGGAAGAAGTGCGTGCCAAACGATGAGTCGAGAGAAACGCCGATCGCCGCACCAGACAATTCCACCATCGCCCCGGCGTTGAAAATATCCGCATAGTTGACAAAGATCCCCAGATCATGATTGGCAGTTCCCCACCGCCCCGGACCAACACAGATAAATGTTTTCGCACCCAATGAATGGTTAAGCTGTGAAATGATGCGCGTCAGCTCCTCCCGGTCTGCGTCGGTGGGCAAAGAAAAATATTTTGCCGGATCGACATAAATCACATATCGAACATTCGGCAGGTAACCCTGCGGCACCATGTAATGCGAGCGGAAAATAATATCTTCAGGCTTCAGATTTGCCGGCACCACATCCGGTTGTACCAGCATCAACTGGCTTTGAGGTCGACACTGCAGCAGGGTGATCTGCACCGGGCATTTTTGCGGCGTCGATTCGGGTATATCAACAGTAAATTCAACATCCACCGGCACGTGATAATGCTCTTCCAGAATTTTGAGAATGTGCGACAGGTTTTTGGCAAATGGGGTTCTGCGAAGCAATTCGTCGAAAGTAATCGCTGCCCGCGGCAGATCGTCATCGAAAACGCGGGTACGCGGCGTGGTATAGTACCCATCTGTTTCGATCTGCACCAGGTATTTCAACGGTGGGTAATTCGTATCGAGCAGTTCCTTTACCGGGATCGTTTTGAAACAATTCTCCTTCAGGTCGATCAAATCCACATATTTTTGCGAATAGTACCGAATGGCTTGCGGATCATCATCGGGCTGCAAGGTGGGGTGGCTGAGCGCAATCATCCGTGGGTAATCATTTCCTCCCCTTTCAACGGCGTGCGTGCCCAATCCCCACACCAGACGGGCAAAACCATCTTCGCGCCGAATTTGCGGCGCCCAGCGGTACAGGTTGTGGCTGAAGGATACGCCGCCCCCAAACGGCAGGAAATAGCGACCAAACTGCTGCCCCTGAACCTCCTGGAGAATCACCGCCATGCGTTCGTCATAATCCTGCAATCCCTTCGTCCGCCGGTAGAGCAAAGCATCCGGGTTGAGGGTGCTGGCATAGGTTTTAGCGATGGCATGGGTCAACGCCTGAAGATTTTCTTCCGGCGTGCCCTGGTTGGGACAGAAAAAACTCTGGTACTTTCCGGCAAAAGAGGTGCCGTAACTGTCTTCAAGCTGGCTGGACGAACGAACAATGATGGGATGATCGCCCATTTCAGTCAGAATCTCGCTCAATCGTTGGAAGACTTCTGGCGGGAAATGACCGGCTTCAAATTGTTCGCAGATGAGCGGGTATTCGCTGTAGATCTTATCTTCAGGCTTGTATTTCTGGTTATTCCAGTGCATCAACCCATTCATCGCCATGAAGATGTAAATCAGATCCGATCCGATGAAATACGAGTTTGGGATGGTGACGGCATCCCGCAGCGATTCATCGGCGACTTCACGCAGGATGCGACCTGCCAGCAGCAAACCTGCCGCCTTTCCGCCTATTTTGCCGTTGCCGATCCGACGTTGGTGCACATCCGCGAGATCGCCAATGGTCAGCCAATCCTTCGCCACATTGATATATGCCAATTGGTCGCTGATCAGACGGCGGATTAAGGTCACCTTCAATTCTCTCAGATGGGGTTCGAGCCTCTGACGTTCGTTGGGCAGCAATTTTTCGATCGCAAAGGCTTGATCGAAGAGCACAGATTCTGGGGTCAATTCCAGACTCAGCGAGGTGGGAACATTGTACATTCCCGTTTCAGTGGCGCCGAATTCCGATCCAACCGTCAGATCAGATCGTTTCCATACCCCGATCGAACGCAGAAAGGGTTGGCTGACCACCATACCGTATCCGCGCCCTTCCAACACTTCACGATCATCCACCAGTTGAATATCCAGATTGAAACAGGCAGGCTGGGCGTTTGGGCAGCCCAGTTTCTTGCGCGAATCACACAGCGCTGATTCCAGAGTGGTGTTCAACGAGGTGAGCGCGGCGCTCTTGCGATCCACCCACGCGATCAGATTGATCCCACTCTGTCTGGAAGTAAGGTGCTTGCTGGCTGCGATGGGATTCAGCAAAGCCGGTTCCGGCTCGTACTTGACCACAGCTTTCAGGTTTCGATCCACCTGGCTCAAATACTGCACGATTTGGAAAATCAGATGATCCGTAAAAACGCGGCAAATATCACAGCGTCCCTGGCGAAGCATCTCTATCACCTGGGTGGTATTGCCCGAATAGTGCTGGTCAGCGCAATCCGTAATCGCTGCAGAAACCAGCGAATCAGACAGGGATTTTTCCAGAGGATTGTCAGCCATCGGATCCCTCGATTTCAGCCAACCGGTCTCTTCGGACTCGTGGTTTCGAAATGGACGATGCATCCATTTTGGATTTATCGATCTCCATTCCCTCCGCTCTTCACGGATGAGAATCCATTCTCCCAGAATGGAAGCGGGCGGTCATATCCAGCCAGCTTCAGACCGGTCAGCGCAGCCGTGTTGAGATCCATCGCGCGCAGATCTTCTGGAGATAACTCTTTGATGCTGACATGCCCCGAGAGCATGGTAAGGATTTTGACTTCTTCACTGCACGCGTGGATGAAATTCGCCAGGTGTTTGCCGCCCTCCACGGGGTCGAGCCGGCTGCGAAATTCTGGCTTTTGGCTGGTGATGCCGTAAGGACAGTTTCCTTTGTGGCAGGCATAACACACCCGGCAGCCCAGGGCTACCTGAGCCGCTGACCCAAAACCGACCGCATCAGCGCCAAGCGCCATCGCTTTGTAAGCATCCAATCCATTCCGGATGCCGCCCAGAACAATCAATTTCACCTTGTGGTGAACACCGTAATCTTTGAG
>JBDKTF010000138.1:0-2459 GCA_039680295.1 Anaerolineaceae bacterium | reverse complement strand
ATGATCAATGGCAGACAGGTCAAAGCAGCTCGATGAAGATCGGATTGGCAAATCTTCCGGAAAACTGCGGATCTGCTGTCTTTATGCTTTCGGATCAGCCGCAAACACCGGTTACGCTGGTGCGGAGATTGGTGGAAGCGCATGAACGCAATCTGTCGGCGGTTGTAGCGCCGATGGTGGATGGGCGGCGGGGGAATCCGGTGTTATTTGACCGGGACACCTTTGAAGAGATGCGCGGAATTCAGGGAGATGTTGGCGGCAGGGGAATCTTTTCAAAGGTGGCGGTGGAGTGGCTGCCGTGGAATGATCCCGCACAGCTTCTCGATGTGGACACTGAAGAAGATTATCAACGTCTGCTGGCATTGGAAAACAGGGCAGAATAATTGGCGGGGACAGTGGGAAGGATTAAAACCTGATAATACCTTGCGCATAGGCAATAAATCCAGTCAATTGAGCCTTATCAATGGAACGTGGTGTTTTCTCGCGGTATGATCGAAGCGCGGACTGAATCAGGGGGTGGTAAATGGGGGGAAGATTTTTGACTGCCCACCTTCCACCTTCATCTTTGGAGAAGATCGACCCGGTTTTCAGATATGCCAGGGTACGGCATAGATTCAAGACGAGGTAAACATCCATTTGATTCCCTTGTTCTCCAGACCAGCGAAAATCGGCGCACAGCGAATGCAGATAATCGTCTCTGGGAACGGCAGGAAATACATTTTGGATGGGTTCGCCTGACAGGCAGATTCCGCGCTCTCGCACGACGGTTATGTGAGCCGCCAGGTCATCATCTGTGGGAAGGGGCAGGGTGGATGCTTCCATACTCTGCGTGTTGAGTTGTTCCTGAACCGTTGTTCGCCAGGATTCGCTGAAATGAAAATCGTATGGAGTTGGATACTGCCAGGGGATGAGGTCTTGCTGCCGGAGAACACTGATTTCAATGGGCGATGGGTGTCTGGAAATATTCAATAAAATATTTGAAAGAAAGATTTTTTGTTCTCTGACAAGTAAGTCACGGGTGACTACGAGTAAATCGATATCCGATTGTTTCGGGTTAAACGCTCCCATTGCCAGGGAACCATGCAGATAAACACCGATCAGATTGCTGCCAAGTCCTTGCTGGCAGGCAGCAAGGAGCATGTCCACTTGAAGTCGGACGGCAGACGGTGCTTGGAAGAAATTATATTGAGGCATGCTGTTCTCTACGGAGGATCAAAATCGATTATAATATTGGTGTGATTGTAACTTAAAATGCAACAGGAGGCTGTGGGTATAAATTGTGAATTGACTTTGCGAAATTGGTTCGCAAGGGAATGTAAAGCGCATGGTCCTGACCGGTCAAAAAGACCGGAAAGGTTGACGAGGATGAGGGTTCCCCACCGCGGGGTGGGGTTAACCGGAACATAGAACAGGCTGCCCGCCTGTTCTCCGGGAAAATCGAAAGGTCAGCGGAAGCCCTCCGGACTGCAACGCGGTCTGTATACATTTCCTGAATTTGCATTCAACAAATCGTGAAACTGGCAAACGAATAAAAATCGTAGGCTGGTTCATTCTATATCTTCCCATGTCGTGCAGGATGGGCATGGAAAGATGCACTCAACGCACAAATCTGCGATTGGAGGACTATGTGTGGAATAGTTGGCTACATCGGTGAACAGGATGCCACTCCGATAATTTTGACGGGTTTGAAACGTCTGGAATACCGCGGTTATGATTCAGCAGGATTGGCAGTGCTGGAAGATGGACATATCGAAATCCGGCGGGATGCCGGGAAACTTTCACACCTGAATGATCTGGTTGCGAATCAACCATTACACGGAAAGATGGGAATTGGGCATACCCGTTGGGCAACCCACGGAGAACCCAATGCCCGCAACGCACATCCCCACATCGGTTCCACCGGTGAAGTGGTGGTGGTGCACAATGGGATCGTGGAAAACTTTTTGGAACTGCGGGAAGAATTACTCGCCGAAGGGGTAACATTCAACTCGGAAACCGACAGCGAGATCATTGTTCACCTCATCGAGAAATATTTGACGGTGAAGCCAAATCTGGTCGAGGCGACACAGCAGGCATTGCGTCACCTGAAAGGCGCGCACGGCGTTGTTGTGATGTCCAGCAAGGAACCTGATAAGATCGTGGCAGCGCGCATCGGCAATGCTGGTGGTGTGGTGATTGGACTGGGAGAAGGGGAAATGTATGTCGCATCAGATATTCCCGCCATTCTTGATCATACACGCCGGGTGGTTTTTCTGGAAAGCCGGCAGATGGCTGTAATCAGCCGCAGTGGGGTCAGCATCCAGACGCTGGACGGTAAAGTGGTGGCGCCTCAGGTCCACACGGTCGCCTGGGATCCGGTGGCGGCTGAGAAAGGTTCCTACCGTCATTTCATGGAAAAGGAAATACACGAGCAAGTGCGTTCGGTGACCGATACGTTGGCGGGACGGGTTGATTTCGAC
>JBDKTF010000191.1:0-5157 GCA_039680295.1 Anaerolineaceae bacterium | reverse complement strand
GGGGCGGGGTACATGCGTTTGCCGGGGGCTTCCTGCATGTTGTGAAACATGCGATCACCGTTCATGTATGGGTACTCGTGGTAAGCCGTCAGGCGCAGACCGGCGTCGATCAGCGCGGTAAGAATATCTGCGATTGTCCAGGTGAATTCATACGCCGGGTATGAATTTTGAAAATTCTGCACACCGTCCAGATAACCGGAGGGCGTCAGCGCATCGCCGGAAGCAGCCACGTAATCGCTGATCCCGGTCTCGTAACGGGTCATTTTATCGCCATCGAGAAAGTAGGGTTCGACGCGCACATAATTTTCATCGTGCGTGGTGGCGATGGGGTGAAAATCCACCAACACGAAGCGCCCACCCGGTTTCAAAATGGCGGCGATTCCTTTTGCCCACAAATTCAAATCAGACAGCCAGCAGAAAGCGCCGTAGGAACTGAAGGCGATGTCGAAACGTTCATCCGACTGCGCGGCGCCTTCCAGCCAGTCATAGACGTCATCCCGAACGAAGGCGGCTGGAATGCCCGAGTCGGCAGAGAGCCGGACGGCAAATTCAATGGCGGTGTCGCTGATGTCCACGCCGGTGGCGATTGCGCCGAGGCGCGCGAGGCAGAGCGTATCCTGTCCGGAATTGCACTGCAGGTGAACCAGCTTTTTGCCCGCCAGATTCCCCAACAATTCCAGCTCTTCAGGGTAGAGGGTGCTTCCACCTGACCGCAGAAACGCAGCCTGGTCAGCTTTGTGACTGTTGTGCGCCTGCGTGCCTTCATTCCAGGTGAGGCGATTGGCTTGGTGAATGTCTTTCGAGGGGTTCATTCTGGTACCTCCAGCAGCAGGTGTGGACGAGCGAATATATTGCAGGATACGACCATTCATTTTACCTGATGCCGCAGCCGATCTGTGTATTTGTAGGAAAAACTGAGTCAGATTGCGGGGATACCTAAAATTAAATTTATACCTGTTTCCAGTTAGCCAAAATACCCTTTCCTTCAGATGTAAACAGGTCATTCGTTTGATAAGCTTATACATGAAGATAAACCCTGATGATTAAATTCCTAAATCGTCTGGGTACCCCCAATGTCTTGTTTGTTGAACGAAAAATTTATTCTTCACCAACCAAGGAAGGAAAAATGGCTAAAGTTATCATGATCCACCCTGATCGGTGCACCGGCTGCCGCAACTGCGAGCTGGCTTGTTCCTTCGAACATGAAGGCGCATTCCGCCCGCGCGCGTCCCGTGTCCACGTATATTCGTGGGAACGGGAAGGCATTTCGGTGCCGATGATGTGCCAGCACTGCGAAAGCGCAGCCTGTGTCACTGTCTGCCCCACCGGTGCCATGCACCGCAACACCCCAGACAGCCTGGTGGAGTGGGACTCAACCCGCTGCATTCGCTGCCGTATGTGCACGCTGGCATGCCCATTTGGTAATGCTGTCTACGATGCCGAGAGCAGCAGTATTTTGAAATGCGATATGTGCAACGGCGATCCTGAGTGCGTGACAATGTGCCCGAATAAAGCACTTGAATATGTTGATGACACGCTCGCCACTCGGTCTCGTAAGAAAGCCTTCTCGACGAAATTTAAAGAAGCATTCTCGGAGGTGCACTAATGTACGGCTGGACTGGAACCATTCTTCGTGTGAATCTGTCCAAGGGGACGATCACCCGCCAGCCGACTGACCCCAAACTGGCGAAACTGTATATTGGCGCGCGCGGATTAGGCGGTAGAATTCTTTCGGATGAAGTAGATCCCAATATCGATCCCCTGGGTCCTGAAAACAAGCTCATTTTTGCTCCTGGTCCTTTCTCGGGTACTTTTGCACCGTCGGCGGGGCGCTATGATGTCATCTGCAAGGGTCCGCTGAACGGAACCATTGCGGCATCGAACTCTGGTGGTACCTTCGGTTCGGAAATCAAGTACGCCGGTTACGATATGATCATCTTTGAAGGTAAGGCAGAAAAACCTGTTTACCTGTGGGTCAACGATGACAAAGTGGAAATTCGCGATGCCTCTCACATCTGGGGACAGGAAGTACCTGCCACCACCGATATGGTCCGCGCGGAAACCGATGAAGACGCCAAAGTGGCGTGCATCGGTCCTGCCGGTGAAAAGATGGTGCTGTTCGCCAGCATCATGAATGACCTTGGACGTGCAGCCGGTCGTACCGGCGTGGGCGCGGTGATGGGTTCCAAGAACCTCAAAGCTGTGGTGGTCATGGGTTCCGGTGCGGTTAAAGTGGCGGATCCGGTGACATTCAAAGAAACTGTGATGAAGTCACGCCGCAAGATCCAGGAACACCCGGTGGGCGGCGCAGGCTTGAAGGCGTACGGCACGGACGTTCTGGTGAACATTCTGAACGAAACCGGCGCGCTCCCCATTCGCAACTTCACCGATGGCTATCATCCGAATGCGACCAATGTAGGCGGCGAAACGCTGAGCGCAAGAGTTCTGACCCGCCCCCGCGGCTGCTTCTCTTGCATCATCTCCTGCGGTCGCGCCACCAAGGTGACCAATCCCAAATTCGCCGGTGAAGGCGAAGGACCTGAATATGAAAGCGCCTGGTGCTTCGGTCCGGATTGCGACATCTTCGAAATGGACGCGGTGACCAAAGCCAACTTCCTGTGCAATGAACTGGGTCTGGACACCATCACCATGGGCTCCACCATCGCCTGCGCGATGGACATGATCAATAACGGACTCATCCCTGAGAAAGACCTGGAAGGTCTGGATCTGCGCTTCGGCAATGCAGAAGCCATGGTGGAAGCAGTTCGTCTGACCGGTCTGGGCGAAGGCTTTGGCAAGAAACTCGCACAGGGTTCTTACCGCATGGCATCCGCTTATGGTCATCCGGAATATTCCATGACCGCCAAGAAGCAGGAAATGCCCGCTTATGATCCGCGCGGCGTTCAGGGTATTGGTCTGAACTATGCGACGAACAACCGCGGCGGCTGCCACGTGCGCGGCTATACCATCGCCGTGGAAGTGCTGGGCAACCCGGTCAAGATGGATCCTCACGCCACCGAAGGAAAAGCCGGACTGGATATCACCTTCCAGAACCTGACTGCGGCGTTGGACTCGACTGGCGCATGCCTGTTCTCCACGTTTGGTCTGGGCGGCGACGACCTGGCTGTAATGCTCTCTGCATTGACCGGTGTGGATTACCCGATCGAAGAATTCATGAAAGCTGGCGAGCGCGTCTGGAACCAGGAACGTCTCTGGAACCTCAAGTGCGGTATGACCAAAGCAGATGATACGCTGCCTGACCGCCTCCTCAAGAACCCCATCAAAACCGGTCCTTCGAAGGGCGAGATCAACCATCTGGATCAGATGATGCCTGAGTATTACCAGCTTCGCGGTTGGGATGAAGACGGTGTTCCCACCCCCGAAAAACTCCAAGAGCTTTCTCTGGCGTAACCCAAGTTGCATGATGTGCTGTTGCTGTTTCATAGGAATTGAATGAACGCAAGGAGGCTGGTCAGAATAGTAACTGGTTCTGACCAGCCTTACCTGTTTCAACCATCAAACGCTTTATAAGGACGAGTCAATGAAAATTCGCTGTTATGCCTATTTCCGTGACATTGTAGGTCACAACGAACTGGAATGGACACTTCCGGTTGAAACGATGGGCGATTTGCTCAATTCCATGGCGGAATGCTATGGACCGAAGTTTCGGTACTGGGTGTACCAGAACAAGCGTGAGGGTGTGGTTAGTGACCTGGTCATGTTTCTAGTGAACGGACGCGATATCCGTGATCTGAATGGCATCGACACCCCCCTTCACGAAGATGATGTCGTCGCTTTATTTCCCCCGGTTGCCGGTGGTTGATGCGGCAACTGAGGCGCAGGAGATCAATAACCCGTGGAACGTTTTGTGTTTACTCCTCTTGCCGTCCTCCTGGCTGGCGTGATTCTACAGCTTGTCCTTGGCAAGGTGCTTTCGACCAAAGCTAAAGGATGGCTGGCATTTCTCGCCGGACTGGTTTCTCTGGGGATGGTCGTATCCTTCATCCCCTCAATCTTGCAAGGCAAGGCATTGGATGCTTCGCTCTTCACGTGGGATGAGGGCATTTCCTTTGCCTATCACGTGGATGGACTGAGCCTGGTGTTCTGCCTGATGGCAGCCGGCATTGGCTCTGCCATCCTGCTTTATTGCATCAATTATATGGAGCACGAAGAGTCGGGGGTGACCCGCTTTTACGCGCTCATGCTGACCTTCATTGCCGGATTGATCAATCTTGTCTGTTCTGCGAACCTGCTGGTCAGCTATCTTTCCTGGGAAGTCATTGGACTTTGCTCTTATTTTCTGGTTGGATTCTGGTATAAGCAGTCTGCGGCAGCCGAAGGCGCCAAGAAGGTGCTGGTCATCACCCACCTGGCAGGCTATGGTTTTCTGGCTGGCATTCTGCTGCTGTTTGTCAAAAGCGGCAGTTTCCTCTGGACTGACCCTGCGCTGCAGGCGGCTTTCAACAGCACCATCTTCGTTTTGATCCTGGTGGCAGCCATGGCGAAATCGGTCATGTTCCCGCTGCACACCTGGATTCCCGAAGCCATGAATGCGCCCACGCCGGTTTCCGCACTGCTGCACTCGGCGTGCTACGTGAAAGCAGGCGTGTACCTGGTGGCGCGGTTGTATTCAATCGCCGATTTCCATCCGGCGTGGAATACGATCATTCTGGTGATTGGCTGCATCACCATGCTGGTGGGAGCCATCTTTGCGCTGGCGCAGACCGATCTGAAACGCCTGCTGGCATTCTCTACCATCAGCCAGTTGGGACACATCATCACGGCGCTGGGGTTGGGTACTGCCTGGGGCGCGGCGGCGGGCATTTTCTACTGCCTGAGCCACGGTCTTTTCAAGGGCACGCTTTTCCTGTGCGCGGGGGCGATCCAACATGCCACCGGCACGCGCGATATGCGCCGGATGGGCGGTCTGGCGTCTCGTATGCCGCATACCATGCGCATCTGGCTGGTGGCGGCGGCAGCGATTGTGGGTGTGCCGCTTGGAAACGGTTTTGTTGCCAAGTGGCTGCTCTATGATGCTGCGCTCAACTCAGGCGCGATGGTGGTGGTTTTGGTGGCGTTCCTGGCGAGCATTTTGACCGCTTTCTATATGATGAAAGCCACCGTATCGGTGTTCTTCGGCGAAATGCCCACAGAACT
>JBDKTF010000532.1:0-5653 GCA_039680295.1 Anaerolineaceae bacterium | reverse complement strand
TGGATGCAAACGGCGGCGCGCTGCCGAGAATGCTGCTGCCCTTCCGTTTCTTTGTGGGGGGACCGCTGGGCAGTGGAAAACAGTGGGTCTCGTGGATCCATTGGCAGGATGAGGTGGAAGCGCTTGTGTTTCTGATCACGAATCCGCTGGCGCACGGGGCGTATAATCTGACGGCGCCAGAACCCCTGCGCAACGCTCGTTTCGGGCGCATCCTCAGCCAGGTTCTGCATGTGCCGTATTGGGCGCCCGCGCCGGAATTTGTTTTACGCCTGGCGCTGGGAGAAATGAGCACCATGGCGCTGGACGGTCAGCGGGTGCTGCCCGAGCGGCTTCTGGGCGAGGGTTACCGTTTTCAATACGTCCGCGCCGAAGATGCGCTGCGCGATGTGCTCGAGCGGAAACATCAATTGACCCACCAGAGGATTGGCATGGACTGATCTGGTGATATAATCGGACGAACGGCACCCTCTGCGATATTCAAAGCAATCTGACCGCAGAGGGTGAATTTTAATATACGCTGATCGGGAGGCTGGTATGAACATTGATGAACAGGTCGCTTACTTGATGCAGGGCACCGAGTATGGTGACGAGGCGCTCAAAGCCGCAATGGCGGCAGAGCTGCGCGAACGTCTGATTGAATCGGAAAAGACGGGACGCCCACTGCGCATCTATACCGGCTATGATCCGCGTAAAGCTGATTTACACCTGGGTCATACCATTACGATGCGCAAGATGCGCCAATTTCAGGAACTGGGTCACGACGTGACCTTCCTCATTGGCAACTACACATCCAAAATTGGCGATCCTTCGGACAAGGATAAACTGCGTCCGCAGATGACCGAAGAGGAAATCGAGGAAAATTCGCGCACGTATGCCGAGCAGGCATTCCGCATCCTCGACCCGAAGAAAACCACCGTGCGTTATAACGCGGAGTGGCTTTCGGAGCTGACATTCGAGGAATTGATCCGGCTGGCATCCAACTTTACGGTGCAGCAGTTCCTCACCCGCGAAAATTTCAAACTGCGCTGGGAAAAGGGAGACGCCATTTACATCCACGAGATGTTCTACTCGATCATGCAGGGGTACGATGCGTATGCTCTGCGCGCGGATGTGCAGGTGGGCGGCACTGACCAGCTCTTCAACATCATCACCGCCGGGCGCAAACTGATGACGTTTATGGGCGAAAAGCCGAATATCGGCATCATCATGGCGATTTTGCCGGGCACAGACGGTCTGGTGAAAATGTCCAAGTCGCTGGGCAATCACATTCCGATCAACACGGATGCCACGGATATGTATGGAAAATGCATGAGCATTCCGGATTCTGCCATGCCGATTTACTTCCGGCTGGTGACGCGCTGGACGCCGAGCGAAATCAACAGCATCGAAGGGCGGTTGAAGAGCGGCGAACTGCATCCGCGGGATGCCAAGATGATGCTGTCGCGCGAAATTGTATCTTCGTTCTACGGCGATGCAGACGCTGATGCCGGGCAGGAAAACTTCATCCGCCAGTTCCAGAAACATGATGTTCCGGACAGCATGCCGGAATACAAGCTGCAGCCTGAGCAGACTGTTCTGGATGTGATGTTGAGCGCCGAGATGGTGGCATCACGCAGCGAGGGACGCCGTCTGGTGGAACAGAAGGGCGTTCGTCTGGACGGCGAAGTGCTGGACAATCCGGCGGCGACGTTCCCGCATCAGGGCGTCTTGCAGGTGGGAAAGCGCAAATTTGTGCGCGTAGTGTAAATTCGAGAAATGAACAAGAAGATCCGGGAGAAACCTCCCGGATCTTTTATGTTTTACAAATGATTGCAGAAAAAAGCGATTTCAGGGTTGGAGAACGGTGCTGAGCACACCCTGACCGATGGTCTGCGCAAGGGTGGGATTATCTTCTTCGAGCAGCACCGCAATGGCGAGCGGCGTTCCGGTCCATTCGGTTAATGTCCCGCCGATCAGCCAGGTCAGTGGTTTGCCTTCACCGGTCTGCGCGCTTCCGATCGTTTGCCAGAGCGGCTGGTTATCGACTGCCAGCGACGCGGTGATCTGGTGGACGGTCTCTGCCGGGTAGATCTGCACCGGATTCTGGCTCGTGGGGAGGATCACCCAGCCCTGACGGGGGGTGTTCACCGCCAGCGACAGGCGCGCCGACGGACGCGCGCCGTCGGCGGTGAGCGAGGCGGCTGCCAGCGCCATCTGAAGGGGCGTGACGCTCACATCGCTTTTGCCGACCGCAGCGCTTTTGACATCGCTGATTTGCGCCGGAGCAGACTCGACGTTTGTCGGCAGCGATACGTCTGGCGCGGTGTAAAATCCCAGATTCTTGTAGAGGTCCAGCAGTAAATCACTGCCGAGGTAAGATCCCAACGATGCGATCGCCTTCTGACAGCCGATTTGAACCGAACCAGCCCAGGTTTTTGCTTCTTCGGCGGAAGAAACACAGGTGGCGTCATAGGTGACCCAGTTGGGCGAGAAAAACGGCAGCGCGCCGCGTTCGGATAGTGCGGTGAGGAGGAAGGGACCCAGAACGCCGCCGGGTGAATACAATCCCTGCGTGGCGCGGTTGACGAAGGGCGCGTTCGGATCGTCGATCCATTCATCCCAATTCTCTGCCAGCGTATTGGCGTCAAAGGTGGGATGGGAAGCCATTGCCAGAATTTCTCCGGATTTCGCATTCAAGAGGACAACGGCGCCGGAATGTGACCCGAGCAGTTCATCCGCTTTGCGTTGAAAATCCAGATCCAGACTCAAACGGACATCCAGACCCGGCGGAGGCTGTTGGGTGAGCAGTTCATTCCACCAGATCCAGGATGCCGGATTGCCGCGCTCACCGCGCAGATAGGGATCGAGGGAGGCTTCCAATCCAGCCTGTCCGTAGATGGGGTGCGTATATCCGAGCGTGCTGCTGAGTTCCGGATAGTTCGAAACCCGCTCAAAACTACCCGATTCCCCGGTCGTAACGTTCAACGGCTGGCTGTTGCGGTCCAGCAGGGAGCCGCGCGGAACATAGCGGTCGGCGATGGAACGGCGGGGATTGTCTGAACGGGTCAACAAATCGGATGAACGCCAGACGCTCCACCAGGAGTTCAGAACACCCAGCATGACCAGACCCGCCAGCAGCCCACCGCTGATGAGCAGATAGGGGCGCGGATTGGTCAGGGGAGTCGGCTCGCGTTCCTGGGGATTGCTGATTTGCAATAACAGCAGCAGCGCAATGAATGCCGTCAGCAGGGATGAACCGCCGTACGAAACAAAGGGCAGCGTCACCCCGGTGAGCGGGAAGAGACGAAGGTTTCCGCCGATGATGAGAATGCTTTGCGCGGCGATATAGGTGGTGATCCCTGCCGCCAGATAACGCTGGTAGATTTCAGGGGCGCGGAGGGCGGTGACCATACCGCGCACGGTGAACAAGCCGTACAGGGCGATCATTGCCAGTGAACCGACCAATCCCATTTCTTCGCTGATGGAGGCGAAGATGAAATCGGAATGCGCCACGGGCACCAATCCTGGACTGCCCATGCCGGGTCCGCTGCCGAAGATGCCACCGGCGGCGACCGCCAGCAGCGATTGAACGATCTGGTAGGCGCGTCCTGACGGGTCGATCCAGGGATTCAACCAGGCATCCACGCGCAGGCGAACGACATCGAAGAGCAAATATCCGGCGATCGAAGCGATCACCGCAATTCCCAGGCTGGTGAGCAGAATGCGGCGTCTTCCAGACGCCAGGTAGAGAATGGTGGCGTACAGGACGATAAAGAGGATGGCGGTACCCAGATCGCGTTGACCGATCAAAAGCGAGAGCGCCACGCCGGTTAACAGCAGGGTGGGGGTGACGAGCTGAAGCAGATTGAACTCTGGCGCGAGATGATCTGCCAGATAGGCGGTGAGGTACACGATGAGCAGCAGCTTGAGCGGCTCAGACGGCTGCAGGTAGACGCCGCAGCATCCCAACCACAGGTGCGGACCCACGCCGCCAGGATAGGTGCCAAAGAAAAAGGTCAATGCGGTGAGCAGCAGCCCGCCGATCAGCCACAGGTACTTGTAGCGCCGTAAAATTTGGAAAACCGATCCGATGCGCAGCCCAAGCCCCACCACGCCAATGCAAATCAGCAGCCAGATGGTTTGCCGCAGACCGAAATTATCGGAGAGGCGCCAGATCTCCATGGCGCCCCAGCCGGTCAGCAAAGCGCCAATGGGGAGCAGGTATGGATCATGTTCAGGAAGGCGGCGCTGCACCTGCCGGTGCAGCCAAGAAAAACCGGCGACCCAGGCAACAAAACCGATCCAATGCTGCCAGCGGTAAGTCACCGCCCAGGTGTGGCTGCGTGCAGCCGGTGACAGGGTGATGATTAGCGCATAACAAAATAGAAACGCAGCCGCCAGTTTGAACAGGCGGCTCTGTTTCATGTCTGTAGGGGTGGCGGGATTGGGCGCCGGGAAGAGATCGAGAGAAATCACAGATACTTTTTGACCAACAAATCCAATTTCTCGCGGGTCTGGGGAGGAATGGCTTCTCTGGCGGTGATAAAGGCGGTGGCAAGCGCGCTGCCGCA
Organism: Anaerolineaceae bacterium; assembly: GCA_039680295.1. GTDB lineage: Bacteria > Chloroflexota > Anaerolineae > Anaerolineales > Anaerolineaceae > JBDKTF01. Next base: position 1,103 of record JBDKTF010000532.1, on the reverse strand, counting down.
TTCACAGGCACGCGCGGTGGGAAGCTGCCGAACCATGGCTTTTACCGCCTCCTGCGCCAGTGCGGTGTTGTGGTTAAGCGTTTGCACCACCATATCCACACTGACGGGTTCTTCGGTGGTGTGCCAGGAATCATAATCGGTGACGTGCGCCATGGTGGTGTAGCACATTTCAGCTTCGCGCGCCAGAAATGCTTCGGGACACGCCGTCATGCCGATGAGCGACATTCCCCAGGCGCGGAAGACATTGGATTCGGCGCGGGTGGAGAAGCGCGGTCCTTCGATCGTGATCAGGGTGCCGCCGCGGTGGACAATTCCACCCACCTCGTTCACGGCAGCCAGCAGTTGCGAAGAGAGCTGCGGGCAAAAGGGATCGGCAGAGCTGATGTGCGTCACCAGCCCATCTTCGAAGAAGGAGCGCTCGCGCAGCCGGGTGAAATCCATCAACTGATCGGGGATGACAATATGACCGGGAGCGAAATCGTCGCGCAGGGAGCCGCAGGCGCTGATCGAAAGGATGCGCTCCACCCCCAGCATTTTGAGGGCATAGATATTGGCGCGGTAATTGACCTCACTGGGCGAGATATGATGACCGATGCCGTGGCGCGCCAGAAAGGCAACGCGGCGATTTTCCAGCGTGCCTACCACAATGGGGGCGCTGGGTTTTCCGAAGGGGGTGTCCACGTCAAGGGTTTTCGTTTCGGTCAGCCCTTCGATTTGATAGAGCCCAGAACCGCCAATGACGCCGAGAACCGGTGTTTCTTCCATGCTTTTCCCTCCGTTGATAAGTGGATCGAATATCTAATGATAGCACAGATGGATGAAGTCGCTTTTGCGGGAAGGTCAGGATTTCTTCGGCGCTTCAGGTTGACCGATGGTGATGATGCCTTCCACCAATCCGGCGCGGAACTGATCACCGGTCATGACGATGGTGGGCGTCAGGACGCGTTCGTCATTGAGGAAGGTACCGTTGGTGGAGAGCAGGTCTTCCAGCCACCAGTGATTCTGGTGGTAAGAAAAGCGCAGATGGCGGGCAGAGACGACTTCATCGCTCAACACGCAGTCGCAGGTATCATCGCGCCCAAGCACCACTTCGGGAACGGTAT
>JBDKTF010000393.1:0-3013 GCA_039680295.1 Anaerolineaceae bacterium | reverse complement strand
TGGAAAACTCACGCTGAATGTGATCAATCCGCTGGGGGTGGGCGAAGGTCTGGCGGGCGCGCTGGAGCAGATTCCGCTGCCTGAAATCATCCAATGGCTGCCGCTGCACGTTTCGGAAGATGTGCTGCGCGATTATCTATGGAACAAAACGCTCCATCCGGCGATGCTGCCCGAATCGGCGGAAGACCTGGCGATGGAACAGGCGCTGACCCGCGCTTTGATGCGCACTGCGTTGAAAAAAGCGGCGCAGAGCAGCCCCAACTGGTTCACCCATGCGGGGGGACTAAAGTCGCCGTTCGAGCCAATCGTTGCCAGCGGCGCACCGCTGGTGAACAACCCCACCCCCGGGCAGAATATGTTGATCCTGCTGGATTCGCTGCAGCCGGTGGGCGTAACCACGATTGCGCTGGATACCAACAATCTGACGGCTTCGCTGGGGGCGGCTTCCAGCGTCAACACACTGCTGCCGGTGCAGGTGATCGAAACCGGCGCCTATCTTAATCTGGGCACGGTCATCACGCCGGTAAGCGATACCCGCTACGGCAATCCGCTGATGCGGGTACACCTGACGCCGGAAAACGGCGCGGAATTGACCGCGGAGATCAAGCAGGGCAGCCTGGTGGCGCTGCCGCTGGCGCGCGGGCAGGTGGCGAAGCTGTCGGTGGAGCCGCTGACGCGTGTCGATACGGGCTTGGGTAAGATGGGACGCGGCAGTTTGAAGGTGGTCGGCGGCGTGTGCGGTGTGGTGATCGACGCGCGCGGCAGACCGCTGGTGATGCCGCCCGACGCTCCCCGCCGGCGCGATTTGATGAAGAAATGGTTGTTTACCCTGGGCGGCTGAGCCGCCGGGGAATTGGTATTATTCTTGCACGGTTCATACAAGCGAGATGAAAATATGTTGGCTCCGGTTGTCCATATTCTCCCATTAACCACCATTCGCCGCGAACGGCTGCTGCCGGTTCCCGGGCGGGTGGTGGTCCGCGCCGGTCAAAAGGTGACCGCCAACGACGTGCTGGCGGAAACCACCTTCGGCGCCAAACATCTGATGCTCGATATCAGCCGCGGGCTGGGCATGCCCCCCGATAAAGCCGACAGTCTGGTGGTTCGTAAAGTTGGCGAAACGGTGAACGAAGAAGATGTGATCGCCGGACCGGTGGGTTTATTTCAGCGCACGGTGCGCGCTCCGAAAGACGGGCGTGTGGTGCTGGTGGGCGGCGGTCAGGTGATGCTTGAACTGGACAGCGCCCCCACGGAACTGCGCGCGGGCATCTCCGGCACGGTGGCAGAATTGATCCCCGACCGCGGCGCGATTGTGGAAACCACCGGCGCGCTGATTCAAGGCGTCTGGGGGAACGGCAGGCTGGATGTGGGCATGATTACCCTTCTGGCGGATACACCCGAGCACGAGCTGACAGCCGCAGCGCTGGATGTCAGTTTGCGGGGCACGGTGGTGTTTGCGGGTCACTGCGCGGTGCGTGAAGCGCTGCAGGCGGCGGCAGATTTACCCCTGCGCGGATTGATTCTGGGCAGTCTGGCATCCGATCTGCTGCCTCTGGCGCAGGAAATCCGCATTCCGCTGATCGTTTTGGAAGGTTTTGGACGGCTGCCGATCGATGCGGCGGCGTTTAAATTATTGAGCACCAATGACAAACGCGAAGTTACCCTGCACGCGCAGCGCGCCAACCCATTGACCGGCGCGCGTCCCGAACTGATCATTCCGCTTCCGGCGGCAGGGCAGATCCCCACGCCAAAGGAAACGGATCATCTTACCCCGGGACAGACGGTGCGAATGACGCATGCGCCTTTCACTGCGCAGGTGGCGACGCTGGTTTCTCTGCGCACCGAAAACCGGACGCTGCCGAGCGGCGTTCGTACACCGGTGGGTGTGGTGCGACTGGAAAACGGTGAAGAAGTGACTGTTCCTTTGAAACATCTCGAGATTCTCGAATAATGCAAACCAGGAGAGGCGAACATGTCCGATATGGATGAATTCAATCTGACAAATGATGAAGAAACCCCCAGTCCCGAAGAGGGGGGCGGTGGAGGAAGTAACCGCACATTTATGGTCGTCGCCGGTATCCTGGGCGGCATCTTCCTGCTGACGCTGATTGCTCTGGCGGTTTACGCGCTGGTGGTGCTGCCTCAGAACCGGGCGCAGCGCGCCAGCCAGGAAGCGGCGATCAGCACGCAGAACGCGCAGATGGCAGCCACCGTGACCGAATCAGCGCGGGTGGCGGCAGCCGCGAAGGCAGCCACCGCGACCGCCATGGTGCCGACCGCCACGCTGCGTCCCACCCGAACGCCCGTGCTCGCCGTTGCGACCAATACCCCCGCGGGTGAAGAGGCGCGCACTGCCACGGTTTCGGCGCTGTTTACCCAGGCGGCGCAGGCGCAGCTTACCACCACCGGAATGCCTACTTCCACCGGACTGCCGTCCACTGGCATCGCGGAAGATGTGGGTCTGCCCGGTCTGATGGGCATGGCGCTGCTGCTGGTGGCGGTCATCTTCCTGGCGAGACGGCTGCGCGCATCCAACGCCGGCTGAAAAATTCACCGCGTTCATTTGCTCTGAGCCTGATCCAATGCAGGGACGAGGATGTTTCCTCGTCTCTGTTTGCGTTTAATGTAAGAGACTTTACCGCGAATGACGCGAAGGAAAACAGGCAAAAAGATATAACGCGAAGGATCGCGAAGAAGAAACCGCAAATGATGCGAATGAAGAAAAGAAAATTAATCCACGAATGAGCACAGATGAGATGAAGAAAAACAAAGATTAATGCGAAGGACTCGAAGAAAGACGGGCAACAAAAATTCAACGCGAAGGACGCAAAGGGAAACGGATTATTGATTGGTGGGTGGGCAAGAAAAAAGGTGCGGTCACAAAACGACCGCACCTTTTCGATGTGATAGGGAATGAATAACGGTTCAGGCGATGGTGTTTGCCACCTGTTCGCCGTAGGCAAGCAGCGCTTTGACCATCTCCTGCGAGCGCCCTTCTGCATAGACGCGCAGC
>JBDKTF010000120.1:0-10903 GCA_039680295.1 Anaerolineaceae bacterium | reverse complement strand
GGCTACCTGCCGGCATAATTCGCGCCCAATCGAACCGCCTGCACCTGTCACCATCACCACTTTTCCAGAAAGGCTGGCGCCCACCCGATCATCGTTCACATGCACCGGTTCACGCCGCAGCAAGTCGGCAATATCCACTTCACGCAGCCTGCTGACGCTGACTGTTCCGCCCAGCAGTTCATAAATCCCCGGCATGGTGCGGAAAGGAACGCCCTTCAACCGGCACACATCCGCCACCAGACGCACCACTTTCCCCGGCGCACTGGGAATGGCAATGATTACTTCATCGACGGGTTGGTTATCCAGCGCGCTTGCCAGATTATTCAACGTACCCACCACCGGCACACCATGAATGGAATTATGCTGTTTCGCAACATTGTCATCCAGGAAACCGATTGGCAATAGATTAAGCTGCGGGTTTTTCTGTAATTCACGTACCACCAGCGCTCCGGCATCCCCGGCGCCGACAATCAAAACCCGTTTCTGGTTGGTTGAACGATTCGAAGGAATATTGTATCCTTCAGAAAGCAATCGCAAAGTAAAACGGACGCCGCCCACCAACAGAAGCGAAAGCGCCCAATCCATGACGAAAACTCCGCGCAAATAACCGTTGAACACCTGCGCTGTGGATAGTCCCAACATCACCAATGCCAGCGCGCCCGAAGCTGCCGTCACGGCGACGATGATCAATTTCAACTCCTGGGTGCTGGCGTAGATCCATACCCGCCGGTACAATCCAAACACATAATAGATCAGCGGTTTCACCACCAAGGCGATACCGACCATCCAGTAAACAAACGGCAGGTAAAAATAAAATGCCGCTCCGACCTCGAAGCGCATCGTATAGCTTCCCCATACCGATACAACGATGCAAAACAGATCCAGCAGGAACAGGAACCGGTTGCGCACATTCAACCGGCGTTTACGACTCAATCCATCTATCAACTTTTGCCAGCGAATTTTAAACACTTATTGTCCTCGCAAACCAACCACTGTTCCAATGGTACGGATAATGATCAATATATCCATCAATAAATTGCGGTGTTTAATGTAATATAAATCGTATTCCAGTTTAACGGCTGTATCTTCCACGGTGGAGGCGTAGCCAAAATTGACCTGCGCCCATCCGGTAATACCGGGTTTAACCAGCAAACGCGCCCGATAAAATGGAATCTGTTCCTGCAGTTCGGTCACCAGTTCCGAGCGTTCTGCCCGTGGTCCGACCATGCTCATTTCACCCCGTAGCATATTGATGAACTGCGGCAGTTCGTCAATATGACTGCGACGTAAGAATTTACCGGTGCGGGTGATGCGGTCGTCATTTTGGGTGGTGACGCGAACCTCGCCCTTCTTCTCGGAGTTCTGCACCATCGTGCGAAACTTGATGATCTTGTATTCCTGTCCATTCTTCCCCATTCGATTTTGCAGGAAGAACACAGGGAAACCGGTATCCAGAAGGATCGCCAGGGAGATGAACGGTAACAATACTGCCAGTACGACAATCCCCACCAACGCAATCACCAGATCCATCACCCGTTTTGCCAGTTCGTAAAATGGATTGCTGCGAGATTGTTCAACAAACGAACGCAATAACCAATCTGCGTCCAGATGGAATATCGGTACGCGTCCGAGCAATTCTTCATAGATTTTTTGCATCGTGGTGACTTCCACGCCGCATTCTTGGGCATCCAGAATTGCCTGGAAGGTGGTTCCGTTCATTTCACCAGAAATTGCCAGAATGACGTCGGATATCTGCTCGCGATCAATGATCTGAAGAAGTTGAGGTCCGGTTCCCAAAACCGGATATCCGGCAATAATTTTATCCAGTTTTTCAGGATCATCATCCACAAGTCCGACGACATAAAAAGGCGGCGGCCATAAATCGGAGAGTACATTGAGCAGCGTATTTCCTGCTTTTCCGGCGCCAATAACCAATACCCGCCGCATGAATTGCGGTGCAGTGAATATGCGGATATATAACATGCGCCATAAAAACGTCAGCACTGTGTTTGCAACAATGAACCCTGCCACCCCACGACGAGGGAGGGAATTTGGCTCGGAAATGAAAAATACCAGCAGGTAAATTCCCAGGCTGATCAGCGCAGCCATGCCAATTCCGCGCACCGTCTCGCCGCGATTTCCTGACCGGCGCACATCATAGAGACCAGACATGAAAACCACCCAGAGAACCGGCATCAGATAGAACCAGATCTCCGGGCGTACTCGGATGAATTCCCACGAGAATTTTAACCAGGCGTCGCCGCGCGCCCAATAATACAGTGCCACGAACAGAGATGCATATCCGGTCAGCAAATCGCCGATCAATAACAGCATTTTCCGTTCTGAAGAACGTAAACGCCACGGGACCGATTTTTGGGCATGTGAGTTGTTTTTCATTCGGTTATTTTCGTTCGGTATGAGTGAGAGATGTGATCAGGCTCCATAAAAAACCCGATCCCCAGGAGAGATGCATTGTTGCGATACCCATTGGAATGCCCGCGATGAACGCAAGGTCTTTTCGCTTCACCGCTGCCCGGATCCCAGCCATCAATAAGATAAATAGATAGATTCCTACTTCCAATAATAGAACAATGCGCGCCAGTTTCCACCATGGCGCCAGCAGCGCCAATCCAATCAGACTGAGCACAAAGAGCGGGGGCAGCGCCTGCCGCCAGCGCACCGTATCCGGGTAGCGCTTCAACATGCGCAGCTTCCAGTAGCCGTAACGCCAGTATTGGCGCGATAACGCAGCAAAATTTGGGCGCGCAAAATAAACACAGCGAATGTTCGGGTCCAACCAGACCTTGCCGCCGGATTGCCTCACGCGAGTGTTGAACTCGTAATCTTCATTCGTCAGCAAGCTTTCATCAAAGCCGCCGATCCGGTCCACAAGCGCCCGCCGAAATGATCCAAATGGAACGGTATCCACTTCGTTCGCCTGCGTCGTAAATCGGTAAAGGGCATCGCCCACTCCCAGTGGATGCGACGCCACTTCTGAGATCGAGCGCGCCTGCCAGCCGGTTCCACCGGGGCGAATATCCCACACGCCGCCTACGTTTTCGCCTCTGCCATCCTTTAACGCTCGAACACACCTTTCCACATAATCCGGCTGCGGAACACTATGCGCATCCAATCGTACGATGATTTCGCCCTGTGCTGCGGCAATCGCCGCATTTAACGCAGCCGGAATCACCCGCTTTGGATTGGGTACCACGCGCACCGTCAGATCGGGATGCTCTTTCTGAAATGCCCCGATCTGCCCCACAGTACCGTCCGTGGATCCGCCGTCAGCGATCACCACTTCCAGCTCGCTGTGCGCGTAGGTCTGCGCATTCACAGCATCCAATAAAAGGCGGATGGTGTTTTCTTCGTTATAACAGGGGACAATGATGGAAACTTCGGGCATAGACGCGGGCTCAGTCATCCTCTACAGAACTTTATGGTTGAACGTGAAATGAACATTTCACCTGTTGGCATTTTTACCACAAAAACACTTCGCTGTGGAAAACTAACCGTTCACAATCGAGAACCACGGTTCTCGAGATGCGAATTCATTTCCACTGAAGATGCCAGTAGAAATACTCATTGAACCATAAATGGATTCCGTTTTCCCCGATTGGACGAATTTCAATCAGACCGCCCAACCGGGGTGCGTTTTGTGGATTGCCGATTACTTCTCGTCTTTATCGTCGCCGCACGAGCAGCAGTTTTCGTCGTCACAATCGCAGTCGCATTCTTCTTCGAGCAAGTATGCGACGCATTCGATTTCCACTGCGCCGTTTTTGGGCAATGCTGCCACTTGCACCGCGCTGCGAGCCGGTGGATTTTCGGTGAAAAATTCGCCATAGACGGCATTCATACGGGCAAAATCATTCATGTCGCGCATGAATACAGTCGTCTTGAGCACATAGTCCAGCCCCGAACCGGCTTCTTCCAGTACTGCTTTCAAATTATTCAACGCCTGACGCGTCTCGGCTTCGACACCACCTTCGACCATGGCGCCGGATTCGGGATTCAATCCCAATTGACCTGAGGTAAACACCAGATCTGCGTATTGGATCGCAGGAGAATAAGGACCAATGGCTTTGGGCGCGTGTTCTGCATGCACCGCGTGTTTATCCATGGAACAGCATTCACAAGACATAAAGCACCTCTCGATAAAAATGGATGGCGGGGTTATGAAGCGACCAATCGCCATTGGATTGATTCTAGTCCAAGAACGAGGATTGGTCAAACCAGCATTTGGTGTTCTGCAGAACACCCTGGCATGCAATTCAGGCGGCGGGCAAAATCTGTCATCCGTGAAGAATAACGGAGAGACTTCTCATTCAAATTGGAGCAAATGCATCGCATCCTGCAAACAGGCATCGAACACTTCCTGCAAGACCGCATCATCCACCTGATACGCCCCGCCAAACACGCCGTCGCCAAACAATGCCCGCGTTTGTTCAGCGTTGGGCATTCCGCGGTACGATGGTGGAATTTTTTCACCCTGCGGAAGATCCGTCACCCGGCAGAAAGGAAACGCTTCCATCCAGTTGGCATGAGCGCGTTCCAACTCATACTTTACTGCAACCGCTTCGGTGCTGTTCGACTGCCACCAGGCATACCAGGCGAAGCGCAATCCGGGCAATTGATTCATCAACTCACCCAAACGTGCACGCAGGGCGTCATTTCCGCCGTGTCCATTCATCACCAGAATTTTGCGGAATCCCTGCCGGTATGCCGTGCGAACTATATCTTCCACAACATCCAACAGCGTGTTCACCCGCAGACTGAGCGTTCCAGGATAGGTAACAAAATAGGGTGAAACACCATAATTGATCGGCGGCGCCACCAACACCCCGCTCTGACGACTGGCTGCATCCGCGAGCGCCAGCGGGATCTTTACGTCTGTGAGCAGCGAAAGATAACCATGTTGTTCGCACGCCCCCACCACCAGAATCAGCCGGTCTTCCTTTTCCAGATACGATTCAACATCCATCCAGTTCATTTCGTCCAGGCGCATTGGTTCCTCCGTTTTCAGATTTCCTTTTGATTTTATCGCAAAGCGAGCAAACGCTCCCAATCCCCATGAGTTTTCCTCGTTTTAAAACCGTTATTGCCCCGCCGGGAAATTCCCAGACGGGGCAATAACTATAGCTCCTCCTGTTGGCGAAAACGGAGATAGCCAGAAAACCGCCGCTTACACGACGATATTCACCAATTTACCGGGCACCACAATCACCTGACGCGGCGTTTTACCTTCCATGAATTTGATGACGATCGGGCTTTCCAACGCCGCCTTTTTTGCGTCCTCATTGCTGATGTCGACCGGAACGTTGATCCGATCGCGCAGCTTGCCGTTCACCTGCACCACCAGTGTAACCATCTCGTCAGCCGCTGCGGCTTCATCCACCTCCGGCCAGGGTTGCTGATGGATGGAATACGGCTTTCCCAGAGATGCCCACAGCTCTTCCGTGATATGCGGCGCAACCGGCGCCAGCATGCGCAGATAAATACCCAGGGCTTCATCCCAGGTGGGTGTTCCCGCCAGTGCAGGCTTGACCCGTGCCATCTCATTCATCAGTTCCATCAAACCGGAAACAATGGTGTTGAATTGGAATTCCTCAAAATCACGCGTCACGTTACGCAGCGTTTGATGCAGCTTCCGGCGCAAGTTGCGCACAGTCTCCGCGTCAGCAGTGCCGCCCTTTTCCACCGGTTCGGTTGCCAACGTCCACAAACGCTTCAACCAGCGGTAAGTGCCGTCGATACCCGAGCTGCTCCACGGCGCGCCCTGATCCCAACGGGCGAAGAACATCAAATAGGCGCGCACCGTATCCGCGCCATACTGTCTCACCAGATTATCCGGCGCGACCACATTGCCGCGGCTCTTCGACATCTTCTCTGAGTCTTCACCCAGCACCATTCCCTGATTGCGCAGTTGGAGCATCGGTTCTGGACCCTTCGTCACACCCATATCGCGCATGGCTTTATGGAAGAAGCGCGTGTAGATCAGGTGCATGGTGGCATGTTCGATCCCACCGGTATACGTATCCACCGGCATCCAGTAATCATATTCTTTGGGATCGAATGGACCCTGGTCATATTTCGGGCTGAGGTAGCGCAGGTGGTACCAGGATGAGCACATGAATGTGTCCATGGTATCGGTTTCACGAATGGCTTCACCGCCGCATTTTGGACAGGTAGTAAACCGCCAGGTGGGATGCAGTTTCAGCGGGCTTTCGCCGGTCGGTTTCCATTCCACGTCGTCTGGCAGCAGCACGGGCAGTTGGTCTTCAGGCACTGGAACCGTTCCGCATTTTTCACAGTGCACCATCGGAATCGGCGCACCCCAATAGCGCTGACGCGAGATCAGCCAATCGCGCAGGCGATAATTAATTGTGCGGTGTCCCAACCCCTTGTCTTCCAGGTGAGCGATGATCCGCTCGAATGCCTCTTCGCCGGGTGTACCGGTCAGCGGACCTGAGTTCACCATGCTGCCGTGAGCCGGAACCGCCTCGGTCATCTCTTCTGCACGGATCGGTTCTGTACCTTCCGGTTGGATGACCACTTTGATTTCCAATCCGAATTTGCGCGCAAATTCGAAGTCGCGCTGATCGTGCGCTGGGACTGCCATGATGGCGCCCGTACCATAGGTCATCAAGACATAATCAGCAATCCACACCGGGATGCGTGTTCCGTTGACCGGGTTGATGGCATATCCACCGGTGAAAACGCCTGTTTTTTCCTTATCCGTCGCCTCGCGCTGCAAATCCGCTTGACGGGCTGCCTGGGCGATATATTCCTCCACGGCTTCTTTGTGATCCGCAGTGGTCAGTTTTGCCACCAGAGGGTGTTCCGGCGCCAGCACCATAAAGGTGGCGCCCCACAGAGTATCGGGGCGGGTGGTGAACACTTCCAGTGTATCGCCTTGTTCGGTCTTGAAGAATACCGAAGCGCCTTCCGATTTCCCGATCCAGTTGGTTTGCAGTGTGCGCACCCGTTCGGGCCAATCGATCGTGTCATATCGCAGCAGTTCTTCAGCATATCGGGTGGTGCGGAAAAACCATTGATCCAGGTTTTTCTTGATCACCGGTGTGCCGCAGCGTTCACAGTGACGATCTTCACCCCACACCTGCTCACGTGCCAGCGTGGTATTGCAGTTGGGGCACCAATCCACTGGAGACATTTTGTGGTACGCCAGACCGGCGTTATAGAGCTGGATAAAGAACCACTGTGTCCAGCGGTAATACTCCGGATCAGCAGAGACGGCTTCACGCCGCCAGTCAAACATGGCGCCCATGGTGCGGAACTGCATGCGCATTTTATCGATGTTCTGATACGTCCACGTCTTGGGGTGAATATTGCGTTTGATGGCAGCGTTTTCTGCGGGCAAGCCAAACGCATCGAAGCCAATCGGAAAGAGAACATTAAATCCGCACATGCGCTTGTAGCGAGCGCGCGCATCCGACGGCGTCATCGCATACCAGTGACCAATATGCAGATCGCCCGATGGATAGGGCAACATGGTCAACGCATAAAACTTTGGTTTGCTGTGGTCAATGTCGGAATGATAGAGACCATCCGCTTCCCATTTTTCTTGCCATTTGGGTTCGATCTCAGCCGGATTGTAAATGGTTCGGTCAGCCATTTTTCACTCCAATCTAGAATTGATTAAAATAAAAAACCCCTCCGCCCAATCAGGGACGAAGGAGAACTCCGTGGTACCACCCTGCTTGTCCGTTACCGGACCGCTCTGGATCGCGTTATCGGGCGAAACCCGCTGCCGACTACTCAAATTTCACCGGCAGAGCCTGTCTTTTTGGAAGACCACAGGCGAGTTCAGTCTGACGCGTTCTGCAAAACACATTGCCGGGCTCACACCACTTTCTCCCGGCTCTCTGGCAGATGACTTAATACTCCTGCTCTGGCTCTATTTTATTTACCTGGTGGGCCCAGAGGGATTCGAACCCTCGGCCTTCTCAATGCCATTGAGACGCGCTCCCAACTGCGCTATGGGCCCATATTTTTTTGGATCTTGTTAATCCCAGTGGACCTGGAGGGATTCGAACCCTCGGCCTCTTCAGTGCGATTGAAGCGCGCTCCCAACTGCGCTACAGGCCCCTTCTTGAAGGGTGATCAGATTTTACCTGAGAGCCGACGCACTGTCAAGACCTGAGAAATACCTGAAGCATTGCCTCGATGTTATAATTTCCATTGGAGGTAACCCATGATGAAAAATCGTCTCACCCGTCTCCTTGCCACTTTGCCATCCGCCGGTCTGGACGCCATTGCCCTCAACCCCGGACCCACCCTCACTTATTTGACCGGTCTTCATTTTCATCTGAGCGAACGACCGGTGATTGCCCTCTTTACACCCCATTCAGATCCGATTTTGGTGCTGCCTGAGCTGGAAAGCGCCAAATTGCAGCAGGCGCCCTATCCCATCCGGGCATTCCCCTACGGAGAAAATCCTGCCGCCTGGGTAGATGTCTTTCGCCAGGCTCTGGATGCCGCCGGACTGAATGGTTTAACCGTCGGTGTAGAGCCCATTCGGATGCGCCTGCTCGAATTACGTCTGCTCGAAGCCGCCGCTCCACGTACCCGTTTTATTTCTGCGGAGGGTCCGCTGGCTTCGCTGCGCATTCAGAAAGACGCGAGCGAAATCACTACCATGCGAACCGCCGTCAAAGCCGCCCAGGATGCCCTCACCGCCACCCTGCCCCAAATTCATATCGGCATGACCGAACGCCAGATTGCATCTGAACTCACCGTTCAATTGCTGCGCGCCGGATCGGATTCTGAGCTGCCCTTCAGCCCCATTGTCGCTTCCGGTCCCAACAGCGCCAATCCGCACGCCGTTCCAGGCGACCGCCCTCTCCAACGCGGTGATTTGCTGGTCATCGATTGGGGCGCATCCGTGGGCGATTACTATTCTGACCTTACCCGCACCTTCGCCATTGGCGAAGTGGAACCTGAACTGGCAGAAATTGTTCGCATTACCATCGCCGCCAATGCCGCCGGACGCAGCACCGGTAAGCCCGGCATTCCCGCTGGTGATGTGGATCGCGCTGCCCGTCAGGTGATCGAATCCGCCGGTTATGGGAAATACTTTACCCACCGCACGGGGCATGGTTTGGGCATGGAGACCCACGAGGTGCCTTACATGTTTGCCGAAAACAATCAACTGCTTGCTCCCGGCATGGTCTATACGGTGGAACCCGGCATCTATCTGCCCAACCGCGGCGGTGTCCGTGTGGAAGATGATGTTGTCGTCACAGAAACGGGCAGTGAAAGCCTCAGCGATATGCCCCGCGAATTACGAATCATCGGTTGAAATCGTCCCCAAGGGTGGCAAAAATGTCCGCATCACCGCTGACCATTCCCACAGCCGAACCATTCTTCTTTCCGGGGAGCAGAACCGGCTGCCTGCTGATTCATGGATTTACGGGCACCCCCAAGGAAATGCTCTGGATGGGTGAATACCTCGCCGCACAGGGATATACCGTTCTGGGCGTACGCCTTGCCGGTCACGCCACCCGCCCTGAAGATATGAAACGAACGCGGTGGACCGATTGGATGGCATCTGTGGAAAATGGGTGGAATGTTCTGCGAGGGTGCTGCGATCATATCTTTGTGATGGGATTATCCATGGGCGGCGCCCTTTCGCTGCTCACCGCGTCTCGCTTCCCCGTTGCCGGCGTTGTCTCAATGTCTGCCCCTTTCAGTCTGGGTAATGATTGGCGCCTCCCTTTCCTGCATCGATTTCATTTTCTGCATCCAATCGTTCGCAAAAGCGGGAACGGTTATTTTCACAACCCGGATGCTGCGCGCGACCATGTGGATTACCCGTATTACCCGACCATCGGTCTGGCTGAGTTGAATGACCTCCTGATCGAGATGCGCGCCAGCCTGCCCGCCATTACCGCGCCGGTCCTTCTGATTCATTCGCGTCAGGATAAAACGGTTTCTCCCGAGAACTGTGAACGGATCTACGATCATCTTAAAACCGCAGATCGCTCGATCCTGTGGGTGGAAGACAGCAGCCATGTGGTCACCCGGGATCCTGAACGCGGTCGGGTTTTCCAGGCAGCCGCTGATTTTGTCGCCCGCATCACCGCATGACCACGGATCTCGTTCTTGTCGCGGTCTCGCTCCTGTTCTGGGGGTTTGGCGAGGGGATGTTTTTATACTTCCAACCGCTCTACCTCCAGCAATTGGGCGCTTCGCCCCTGGGCATCGGCGTCATTCTGGGCAGTCTGGGCGTTGCTATGAGCATCGCCCAGATTCCCGTTGGTTATCTGGCGGATCGCTGGGGACGACGCCCATTTATGTGGGCGTCGTGGATTCTGGGCATGTTATCCTCATGGGTGATGGCGTTGGCGCCATCGTTGAGCATATTTGTGGGGGGAATGTTGTTTTATACCCTTACATCCTTTGTTCTGGCGCCAATGAACGCTTATATCACCCATGCCCGCGGAAAATGGAGCACCGGGCAGGCGCTCACCTTTACCACCGCCTGCTATAACATCGGCGCCGTTGCAGGACCTTTGATTGGCGGCGCGGTAGCATCCAAAACCTCACTCAAACAGGTATATTTCATCGCGGCGATCATCTTCATTTTCTCCACCCTGATTGTTCTGTGGATCAAACCGCAGCCGGTGGAATCCCTCCCACAGGAAGAAAAACATACCTCGCTGCTGCGCAACCACCAGTTTCTTGCCTATCTGGTGATGATTTTCGTGGTCATGTTCGCCACGTATTTGCCATCTCCGCTGACGCCCAATTTCCTGCAAAATGAGCGCAATCTCAGCATACAAACCATCGGGCAGCTTGGCTCGCTGGGTAGTCTGGGAAATGTTATCCTGGCGCTCACGATGGGTCGCATGCACGCACCGATCGCTTTTCTTCTTGGGCA
>JBDKTF010000438.1:0-2932 GCA_039680295.1 Anaerolineaceae bacterium | reverse complement strand
TGAAGATCATAGAACGGGGAAGTTTTCCCCCAGAACACCTTTAAAATATAGAGTAAACAAAAACACCCCGGCGAAAACCGGGGTGTTGTCTTGCATTTTACAACAATTTCTAGCGGATCGCTTTCGGATTATCGCGATCGGTGCTGGGATCGAAGATGTGCATATTGTCCATGTTGAACAGAACCTTCACCGTATCGCCAATGGCGAAGCGAGTGCGGGGATCAACGCGAGCTACATACTGGTTGCTGCCGCTCAACAGGTACAGGTAAATTTCATTGCCCATCAGTTCGGTCACATCCACCTTTGCCTCGACGGGTTCGCCGTGGATGGAGGCAGGGGCAAATTCAGGGTTGTGAATGTCTTCGGGGCGAACGCCAAAGATGACTTCTTTGTCCACCAGAGGCATGTAAATGCTGGTTTTGTCTTCAGGAACCTTCACCGAGAAGGTGCCCGCATCGACGAACAGATTGCTGCCGTCTTTGCGCATGTGAGCAGGGAAAAAGTTCATCGCCGGTGAGCCGATGAAGCCCGCCACGAACAGGTTCGCGGGGCGATCATACATCTGCTGAGGGGTATCCAACTGCTGCAAGACACCCTTGTTCATCACAGCGATGCGGGACGCCATGGTCATGGCTTCCGTTTGATCGTGGGTCACGTAAATGAAGGTGGTTTGCAGGCGCTGATGCAGTTTGCTGATTTCAGCGCGGGTCTGAACGCGCAGTTTCGCATCCAGGTTGGAAAGGGGTTCATCGAAGAGGAACACTTTGGGTTCGCGTACAATCGCGCGTCCCAAAGCCACACGCTGACGCTGACCGCCAGAAAGCTCACGCGGCTTGCGCTTGAGCAACTGCTCAATACCCAGGGTACCGGCTGCTTCTTCGACACGGCGCTTGATCTCGTTCTTGGGTACTTTGCGCAGTTTCAAACCGAAAGCCATGTTATCGAACACAGTCATGTGCGGATAGAGCGCGTACGACTGGAAGACCATGGCGATGTCGCGATCTTTCGGTGCCACATCATTGACGATCTGATCGGCGATCATGACATTGCCTTCAGTCACTTCTTCAAGACCAGCAAGGCAGCGCAGAGCAGTCGTTTTACCGCAGCCCGAAGGACCAACCAGAACAAGAAATTCCTTGTCTTCAACCTGAATGTTCAGGTCATTCAGCGCGGTAAAATCACCAAATCGTTTATAGACATGATCATAGGTTACACTAGCCATCGAGTTCCTCCTTCTGGAACGAGTATAGTGAACTCATTATAAGACCCTTAAACGAAAAATGCAACCACTTATGCATACTCATTTAACAAATTCAATGATTATTTTTCCTACCCGCTTCATCTTGCCGAATTGACCGTGTCATTTTAAAATGAACTCCATGAATGATGATGACGCTACCCCAATTCGCCAGCAGTACCTGGACATCAAAAAACAATATCCTGATGCCATTTTATTCTTCCGGCTGGGAGATTTTTACGAAACCTTCGACCAGGACGCAGAAATTGCATCGCGTGAGCTGGATATCGTTCTGACCTCGCGCAGTGTCGCCAAAGGCATGCGAATTCCCATGGCGGGCATTCCTTACCACGCCGTGGAAAATTACCTCGCCCGTCTGATCGACAAAGGTTACCACGGTGCCATTTGCGAGCAGGTGGGAGACCAACCCAAGAAAGGGCTGTTCCCTCGCCAGGTGATCCGGGTGGTCACCCCCGGCACGGTGGTCGAACCCGGGCTGCTGCACAGCGAGAGCAATAATTATCTGGCTTCCGTCTATCCATTGGACGGTGCGGCGGGGATTGCCTACGTGGATATCACCACCGGTGAATTCGCCGCCACCCAGATCGAAGGAGACGACTTATCCGGTCTGATACGCACGGAATTGATTCGATTAAAACCCGCAGAGATTATTTATCCAGAAACGGGTCATGTTCCTGACGGTTTTCCGGGACATATCACCACCTGGGCAGGCTGGCATTTTGAACCCGGTCGCTGCGCAGATGTGCTCCTGCAGCAGTTCCATACCGCTTCGCTGGATGGATTCGGGCTGAAAGGCAAGGTTCTGGCGATCCGTGCCGCGGGCGCCATTGTTCAGTATCTCAAAGAGACCCAACCCCAATCGCTGAACCTGCTGGATGGATTGACCACCTACGCCACCAGTGAGTTCATGGCGTTGGATGCCGCCACCCGCCGCAATCTGGAATTGACCGAAACGCTGCGCACCGGCGAAACCCAGGGCTCTCTGCTGGGCGTTCTCGACCAGACCATCACCCCCATGGGCAAGCGTCTGATACGCGCCTGGGTGAGCAAACCCCTGCTCGACCCGGCTGAGATTAACCGTCGTCAGGATTGTGTGCAGACCTTCTTTGAAAACGGAATGCTGCGCGCTGAAGCGCGCGCTGCATTCAAACCGCTGGCAGACCTGGAACGTCTGACCAACCGCATTCTCTCCGGTCACGCGCTGCCGCGTGAACTGGTGGTGCTGCGCGATACGCTGCGCTCTCTGCCTGAGGTGCGTAAGGTTTTCCCCGAACAGGATACGCCGCTCACACCCATCCTTGCCCGGATTGACCCTTGTCCGACGGAACTGGATATGCTGGAACGCGCCATTTCCGACGAACCGCCCGCCACGCTGCAAAATGTGGGCATCATCCGTCCCGGTTTTTCTGATGAACTGGATCATGTGGTGGAAGCCTCACGCCATGCCCGCGAATGGATCGCCAATCTGGAAGGTGTGGAACGTGAGCGAACGGGGATCAAGACCCTCAAAGTGGGCTATAACAAGGTCTTTGGCTATTACATTGAAATTACTCACTCCAATACCACGCAGGCGCCCCCTGAGTACATTCGCAAACAGACGCTCGTCAACGCCGAACGCTACATTACGCCGGAAATGAAGGAATACGAAGCGCTGGTGCTCAATGCGGAAGAACG
>JBDKTF010000376.1:0-1603 GCA_039680295.1 Anaerolineaceae bacterium | reverse complement strand
TCGATCAACGTCGGACCGCCGCCGCCGCGCGCGCGGTCCACGGCTTTTCGTACTGCCTCATACACGCCGAACACTTCCGTGCCATCCACCGCGATACCGGGCAGTCCCAATCCGCAGGCTTTATCTGCCGAACTGGGGACCGCCATTTGTTTCTCGGGCGGCTCCGAAATGGCATACTGGTTGTTCTGAACCATGAAAATCACTGGCAGGTGATGAACCGCAGCCCAGTTGACCGCTTCGTACCATTCTCCCTGCGAGGTAGACCCTTCGCCCAATGTGGTCAGCACCACCCTGGCATCCCCGCGCATCTTGATTGCCAGCCCGATACCCGCGGCGTGGACTGCCTGTGTCGCAACCGGCGCGGAGTGGCTGATGACATTGGCGCGCTTCAATGACCAATGCGACGGCATCTGTCTTCCGCCCGAAGATGGATCGCCTTTTTTACCCATCGCGCTCAGTATGAACTCGCGCGGCGTGTACCCAAGCGCGATCATCAACGCCAGGTCCCGATAATAGGGCGAAACCCAATCCACCCCGCGCTGCAAAGCAAAAGCCGCCCCCACCTGGGCGGCTTCGTGTCCGATACCGGAAATATGAAAAGCAATCTTTCCCTGACGATGCAGTGTCCACGCACGTTCATCCAATCGCCGGGAAAGGAGCATGATGCGGTACATTTCAAGCATGGTCTCTTTGGACAGGTCCATTCGTCAGCCTCCTGAATTACCAATCCTGATCTTTAGATGCCAGAGAAACGCATAAGATACATTTATGGTAAAGAAAATCATATTTACAATACAATCATAGCACGATTACCGACGAAATTCCACTCCACACAATTGTCAGGTATGTCTCTTGCAACAATTCCCTTAATCCGATGCGCTTGCCTCACCCATCTACCCGTGCTAAACTTTTATCATGGCTGCGAAGATCCTGGTCGCTACTCCCCATATTGCCTTTGGCGAATTGATTCGCCAGAGCCTGGTCGAATCCGCTGGATACACCGTCGACGTGACCAACCGCGGCGTCGGTCTGGTTGACCGCTGCCGCGCTGGCGCCTACCGCCTGCTGATCATGGATTCTGATCTGCCGGATGTTTCGATCCCAGATATGGGAAAAGCTTTGCTCGCCCACCTGCCTGAAATGCGTCTGGCGCTTTTCCCCCCCGGTAACGATCCTCACAGCCCCCTGTTGCTCAATTTCACTCCGCACGCCTTCCTGCGTAAACCGTTTTACCTTCCCGATCTTCTGGAAACGGTCGAACGGCTCGTCCCCGCCCCGGGTGCGCAGCCAATTCCCAAACCGCCCCTTCATCCCGATCCTCCGGGTTCGAACGCCGGTCTGGATTGGCTGGAGGATGCGTCGCGCGCGGCTCAACATCTTACCCGTCTCTCGCTGCAATCCTCGGCGCAGGCAGCGTTGATTACCCGCGGCGGCAAATTGTGGGCATACGCCGGGCAGCTTCAACAGGAAGCCGCCCAGGAACTGGCGGCTGTCATCACCCGCTACTGGGACATGAACGGCGGCACCGATCTGGCGCGTTTCGCCCGGCTTACCTCCACCGGTGTGCAGTACATGCTCTACGCCACCCCGGTTACGGGCGATC
>JBDKTF010000509.1:0-1949 GCA_039680295.1 Anaerolineaceae bacterium | reverse complement strand
GCCCACCACACATCCCACTTCGACACCGTGGTTGTCACAGGCGCAACCGCCGTCGGCGCGGGAGGGGTTGTTCCGGGCGCCACCAATGGAATCACTGCCACATCCCCCTCTTGCACCATTTTGCGATCCTGGCGCGCCCACTCTTCCACGGCGATTTCGGATGTCGCATACGCGATCTGTGTTTGCAAATTTTGCTGGGTTTGCTTCAACTGCCCCACCGACGTATTGACCTGGTCGCGATCCGTTTCCAAACGCAGCAGCCCGCTGATGCGCTCGTTAAAACTCATCAGCAGCACCACCAAAACCACCAGTGCGCCTGCCACAAGGAGATGCTTTTCATTGATGTGCAACTTCTGCAGCCACTTTTTCATAGGCTTATGTTACCCCATTCATGAATCCGAATCAAGGTTTCTGGTGCAAGCAATATACCATTCCGCCAATTTGATTAAAAAAAAAACAACCCCATCTTTTCGGATGGGGTTGGTGTGCCGAAGGAGGGATTTGAACCCTCATGAGCGTACACTCACTACGCCCTGAACGTAGCGCGTCTGCCAATTCCGCCACTTCGGCTTGACGAAGAGTATTTTATCTTAATTCAGTATTTTGTCAACCCTACCCGGCATTTTACTTGCATCAGTTAATTTAAGGAAGATGGAAGCGCGTGCTATAATTCCTATATCCTCAACCCTATGACCACCACCATCTTATGGAAACCTTCTTCATCCAAATCAACAACCTGCTCACCATTCCGCCCGGAAACCTGATTTACCACCTGGTGCTGTGTTATGCGCTGGTCGGCGCCATCCAATCAACTCAGATTTTCCGTGAGAATCAACCCGCCGCCAGACGCGCTGTGCTTGCGTTGTGGATTTTGCTGGTTGCCCAACTGGCGCTCTTCCTCACGTCGGCATTCGTCTGGCAGGGATTGATCCCCGCCCAGTCGATCCTGCCGCCGCTCGACCGCGCCATTAATGTGCTCAGTCTGATCTGGTTGGGATGGTTATGGCTCTCCCCGGCGTCTTCCCGGATGGATGATACCGCCGCCTACATTCTCAGCCTGCTGGTGGCGATCTATTGGCTGGTAAACGCCAACCTGTGGAACGCCGATACCTCCTCCGCGGCTTACAACAGCACGGTATTCAGTCTGGGATGGGAACTTACGGGTTGTTTCATCGTCTTATTATGTGGAATACTTCTGGTCATCCGGCGTCCCAATCTATGGGAAACCGGAACAGCGATGATGGTCATTTTGTTGATTGGATACGGTTTGCAGGTGTTCTACACAGATATTTCAGCCAACTATGCCGGTTGGATACGTCTCGCCAGTCTGGCAGCCTATCCGCTGCTGCTGCGATTGCCGCAACGGTTCGCAATGCCCGTGCCCGCTCCCGCCACTGCCCAACCTGCCGTTGTTGAAAGCGGTCGCCCGTTGGCGGAGCGGCGTCGTTACAGCGCCGATCCACGCGCTGCGACTGCCTTTTTGCAGCTGGCGTCCGAAACCACCCCCAACCAGTTGGTCACAGCCATTACCCGCGCCATCGGGCAATTCATGCTTTCCGATCTCTGTTATCTGATCGCCCCCTCCGCCAATTCCAACATGGTGACACTGCAGGGCGGGTATGACCTGATCCGCGAAGAAGCGCTTCCAGGTCTGACACTGGATGCAAGAGCGGTTCCCCAAATTTCTACAGCGCTTCAAAAAGACAAAGTGCTCCGCTGGGCGGAACCTGAAAATTATCAGGATGAATTGAGGGAACTATCCCGAGCCATTGGCGTGAATAAACCCGGAACTCTTCTCCTCATTCCTCTGGTCCACTCGAATGAACCGTCGCTCGGTGGCATTTTATTCTTTGCTCCGTATTCGAACCGGAAATGGAGCGGTGACGACCAGATGTACGCCTCTGCCATCACAGAGCAGGTCATCCAGATTTTGCGCAAATCCAATCTGG
>JBDKTF010000305.1:0-4060 GCA_039680295.1 Anaerolineaceae bacterium | reverse complement strand
GTTTCAACAATCTTGTATTGATAGGGGGTCGTACGGAATCCGCGCCCGGTCGCCTATTTTTTTACCCGATGACCAGCAAATTGCCATGCGGGTCTTTGAGGATAAAGCGGTACGTCTTCCCCGGCAGATTCGCTGCCTCCATACCGCCAGATTATTATATAGAACATTTGTTATAAAATCAATGAAAATCATCGAAACGGACAGAGAATATCATCAGGCATCCCTGCCAACGGTCAATATTCCTTCCCGATCATTTTGAGATGCCGTCGAATCCAATGGATCCCTGCTGCTTCGTGATGGCGCGCCAATAGAACCGAACAGTTTTCCACATGCGCAATGATCCAATCATCCACCGATCCAAAAAGACGGGTACCTGAGCCGTATTCTTCCGAGGCGCCCATTATCAGCAGATCGCACGGATGGCGCTTCGCCTCCTCCAGAACGCCAGCCTGGACTGATTCAGCCGGTATGACTCGTGTGCCCACGCGCATCGGAATCAAACCCAGCTCTTCGACAATGATCTGGCGCAGGTTGAGCATGGCATCTTCAACCTCTTCTGCTTCGGCGGTTGGGTGAAAGATGCGCAACGCGGTGATTTTTGCGTTTTCCTGTTCGGCAATCTCATACGCCAGGTGCAGCGCCAGCCTGGAATGCAGTCCTCCGCCGATGGGAACCAGGATATGTCGAATTTTTCCAGGGTTGCGGGATAACAAAACCGCCACACTGGTCTGCGCTTTTTCCACCAGAATTTGGACCGGGTTCTCGCCCGGCGTATGTGGATCGATGGGTCCAGGCCAGCCTGCCAGAATCATTTTGACGTTTTGCTGGGTGTCAAGTTCATCCAGAATCCCCTTCGAGATGCTGCCGCTCTGGCAGATTTTTGTATAAAGCGGCACATTTCTACCCCACACTTCCTGCGCGATCTGGTCTGGAAGGGTCAGCGCACGCGAGAAAAACTTTTGCCGTTTGACCGGCGTTTCCGGAAGCGCGGGGGGCTCAGCAGAAAGGGGTTCGACATGGAAAACGCAAACGCTGGTATCTTCCATCGCCTGAGCCAGGATCGCTGCCAGATGAACCAGTGTCGCCCCCGTCTGCGGATTGGCTACCGGAACCAGAATCCGGTTTTTTAATTTCTCTGCGGTTTTAACGTGCTTTGCATAGATCCGGCTGACCACCGGAGAAAGATAGTACAGGGCGCTGAGCACCGCAAGCAGCCCAACCCCAAACGCCAGCGCGCGCTTCTCGGTGAAGGCAATGATCAAGAAGCATGTACCCATCGCCAGATAAGCCGTGATCGGGAAAATGGGGACCCGAAACGGTCTGCGCAAATCGGGATACTGCTTTCGCAAACGGATCAGCGCCAGATTCGACCAGAACAGAACAAACAGGTATCCAGATGCAGAAATATAACTCAAAAATTCAACCAGCCCAATCGCCGCAATGACACAGATAATAACGCCGATGAAAAGCGTCGCCGCGTACGGCGTTCGAAAGCGCCCCAGCGCGGAAAGGAAGTGCGGCCACATGCCGTAACGGCTCAAGGTGAATGCTTCACGCGTGGCGCTCAACATCGAAGAGTTCAGCGTGGTGGTCGTCGCGATGACCCCGGCGAATGCCAGGATCAGCGGACCGATTCCCGGCAGAAACCGTTCGACAGCGTCTGTCAGGGCAGTGTCTGAACCAGCCAGTTCAGTCCATGGGATCGTTCCCAGCGTGATAAGTGTAATCAGGCTGTATAAGACAAGGCATAAAGTCAGGCTGAGCAGAATCCCAAAAGGAATATTCCGGTCCGGGTGCTTGATCTCTTCGGCGTCATCCGCGATGACTTCAAACCCGATATACACCACATAAATCAGCGCGACGGTGGAGAGCATCGAGACAAAGTTTGCTCCGCTGTTCTCATGAATAAAGAATCTTCCATTCAGCAGGTAGGTATTCCATTGGAACCCGTCGGGGTGGACGAATCCGAGGATGATATAGGCAGCCAGGATGAGCAGCAAAATACCGCCCAGCACGATCTGGATATTTCCAACATTGCTGACCCCCAGAATGTTCAATGCAACGAAAATCAGGATGATCCCGATCGCAGTGGGTACGATCGGTAAAAGTGGAACAATGACCCGTAAAGTATAGGCAAATCCGATTGCCGACAGAGCAGACAAAAATGTGCTGGACAGACAGTCCAATGAGCCGACGAGATAAGAGAGCAGGTTTTTGCCCCAGGCTTCGCGCACATAGGTCATCGCGCCGCCCGTCACCGGGAAGGAAGATGCCATCTCACCGTAGTTCAGCGCAATCGGGTAGCTTAGCAAACCACCGATCAGAATAGCCAGGAGTAAAGCCGGACCAGCCATTCCAGCGCCGTGACCGATCAACAGGAATATCTGAGCGCCAATCGCCCCCGCTGTTCCCAGCATGACCACCTGCGCCAGATTCAGTTGCCGTATCAGTTTTCGCTTTTCCATAGATAAATCGATTTCCAATCATCATTATAGACATCTCCCCCTGCTCAATCAATCCTCATCCGTCCGCCCAGCGCTTCACCAATCAGCACGCCGGTGATCGCGGAAGATCATGCCTGCCTGAGCGCAACCCTGTGCGTGCCCACTCCTCGAACGATTCATCCAATAAAAAAACCCCTCTCCGAAAGGGCAGCGCGCCCATTGGGGAGAGGGATCTGGATCGAGTTCCGTCTAAAATGACTGTTCTGTGGGACGCACCATCACCTCATTGATGGCGGAGCGCCAGCCGCGCGTGACGATGAACACAATGATCTCGGCGATATCGTCCGCTTCGAGCGGTGTGATGCCTTCGAAGGGTTTCATGGTCTGCGCCCGCTGCTCGGGGCTCATGTGGCTGTCCAGTTCGGTGCGCACCACGCCCGGCTCCACCACCGACACGCGCACGTGCCTCCCGGTCACCTCCTGCCGCAGTGATTCGGTGAACGCCACCACGGCGAACTTGGTGGCATTGTACACGCCCGCGCCAAGGCGCGCCCGCCGCCCCGCCACCGAGCTGATGTTCACCACGTCTGCCACGTGGCGCTGTGAATCTTCCGCGGCGCTCAGCAGATGCGGCAGCGCGGCATGGGAAACATACAGCAGCCCCTTCACGTTGAGGTCGATCATGCGTTCCCATTCTTCGGTGTCTGCGTATTGAATATTGCTCAACAGCATCGTCCCGGCGTTGTTCACCAGGACGTCCAGCCGCCCAAATTCGCTGATCGTGCGTTCGACCGCGGCAGCGGCATCAACCCGTTTGGTGATATCCGTGGGCAGGACCAGCGCCTTTCCCCCGGCGGACTTGATCTCTTCCGCCAGCGTTTCCAGGCGCTCTTTGCGCCGCGCCACCAACGCCACCGCCGCGCCCTGCGCAGCCAGTTGCCGGGCGGTCGCCTCGCCAATGCCGCTGCTCGCACCCGTGACCAGAGCAACGGCTCCCTTTAAGTTGTCTGCCATTTGATTTTTCTCCTTTTCGACGCTGATGAAACGATAAACGGGCGAATAAAACTTGAATCACCTTCATTATACAAATTCACACCCG
Organism: Anaerolineaceae bacterium; assembly: GCA_039680295.1. Classification (GTDB taxonomy): domain Bacteria; phylum Chloroflexota; class Anaerolineae; order Anaerolineales; family Anaerolineaceae; genus JBDKTF01. Next base: position 517 of record JBDKTF010000305.1, on the reverse strand, counting down.
CGGTGCAACCCCAAAAATACCCTCCAGATCTGTGGGAACCATGATACAGGCGGGGTGCATCCCCCGCGCCTCCGCCCTACGGATCATCCCCATTTCCAACGGAAATCAGAATGGAAGGAAGTTGTCATCCGCGCAGTGTGCTGCCCTTCCCCGATCTTCGATATAACAATTTCGTAAGGGGTGATCGGTTGAAGTTGATCATATAATAGAACGATTCAAAATTTAAAAATGCAGCATCTCTATGGAGTCAAAATGGATCAAGGCAAAGAGGGGAAAAGCTCGAAATCGCTTGCCACGATTTTGGGTCTCGTTGGACCGGTCTTGGCGCTGGTGGCTTTCTTCACCGGGAAAAGCAGTATGCCGGAACTGCTTCAAGCGCAAACAGCAGAAGCCGCCGGCAGAGAAACAGTGATCGTCCAGACCGTACTCGCAACCCGTGAAGAATTCTTTGCGGCGGGCACACTGGCGCCCATCAAAATCGAAGCGGCGAGCACCATCACACCCACCCGCATGGAAC
>JBDKTF010000468.1:0-1502 GCA_039680295.1 Anaerolineaceae bacterium | reverse complement strand
TTGACCCGCCCAATACCAATATCTGCCCGGTGTGCTGCGGTCTCCCCGGTGTGCTGCCGGTGCTGAACAAAGCCGCCGTGGAAAAAGGGGTGCTGCTCGCCACCGCCATGCATTCCGATGTGCGCCCTCTGTCGTTTTTCGACCGCAAGAATTATTTCTACCCCGATCTGCCCAAAGGTTATCAGATTTCGCAGTTCGACCAGTCGCTGGCAAAAGGTGGGTATCTGGACCTGCCCGTTCCGGCGGGTTCTGCGCCTGACGGCAACGCTTATGTGCGCCATGTGAGCATCACCAAGCTGCACCTCGAAGAAGATGCCGGAAAGACCAAGAACGCAGGGAAACGCCGTCTGGTGGATTTCAACCGCTGCGGCGTGCCGCTGGTGGAAATGGTCACCGGACCGGATCTGCGCACCGCGGATGAAGCCGCGCAGTATTTGATCCGGCTGCGCCAGTTACTGCGCTGGCTGGGCATCTCTGAGGCGGATATGGAACGCGGCAACCTGCGCTGCGACGCCAACGTTTCGATCCGCCGCCGGGGCGAGACCATTCTCAACCCCAAGACCGAGATCAAAAACGTCAATTCGATCGAAAATGTACGCGATGCCATCGCCACTGAAATCGAACGTCAGATTCACGAAGTGGAAGCGGGGCACCGCATCCAGGCATGGACGCTGGAATGGGACGAGGACAGCGGCAAGCTGAAGAAGATGCGCTCGAAGGAAACCGAAGCCGATTACCGCTACTTCCGCGAGCCCGACCTGCTGCCCATCCGCATGGACAACGCCTGGAAGGCGTCCATACTGACGAATTTCCCCGAACTGCCGCTGGAACGCCGCGCGCGCTTTATGGACAGTTACGGTCTGCCCGAATATGACGCTGAAATTTTGACCGGCGAGCGCTCGCTTTCAGATTACTACGAAGCGGCGGTCAAAGCCTACGGCGGCGACCCCAAGCGTGTGTCCAACTGGCTGATGAACGACGTGCTGCGCATGATCAACGAGCGCAATACCTCGGCGGGTGCGTTGAAGCTCACCCCGCAGTATCTGGCGGAAGTCATCAAACTGGTCGATGCCAACACCGTGAACACGTCCACTGGCAAGTCGCTGCTGCTCAAAGTGGAAGAAACCGGCAAAGCCCCGGCGAAGATCGTGGAAGAGGAAGGGCTGGCGAAGGTCAGCGACGACTCAGCGATTCGCGCGGTGTGCGCCGAAGTCATTGCCGAAAGCCCGAAAGAGGTCGAATCGTACCGCGGCGGCAAGGAGTCGCTGATCGGCTGGTTCGTGGGACAGGTGATGCGCAAGATGCGCGGCAAAGCCGATCCCAACATGGCGCGCGGTATTCTGGAAGAACTGCTCAAATAACCCGGTGCGGAATTTCCGCATCCACGGTATCCGTCTATTTTTCCGTCCCCGGGTGAAGGATATTCTCCGGGGACGGCTGTTTTCGGGGAGGGTGGATATGGAACTGGAATCCTATTTCAAGAATCTGGCGGTGGACCGGGA